>JAILCK010000369.1 GCA_024680435.1 Lachnospiraceae bacterium | reverse complement strand
ATTATTGCATAAACTGCGGAAGCGAAGAGGAATACTTTATTGAAAAAAGAGATGTCCATAGGACGATTAAAGACAAAGACTATGTTTTTTTGATAACGGTTGCGGTGTGTAAAAAGTGCGGTGAGGAGTTAAGCATTCCCGGATTGATTGACAGAAACATAAAAGAGATAGACGAGCAGTATAGAGAGGCTGAAGGGTTAGTAACCATAGGCGATATCGAAAGATTGATGAAAATCTACAATATCGGAAAGGCTCCTTTGTCTTTGGCACTTGGGTTTGGAGAGATTACCGTTACGAGATACCTTGATGGGCAGGTGCCGTCAAAAGAGTATTCCGAAGTGGTCAAGATGGCACTGGCTTCGCCCGAGTATATGAAGAAAAAACTTGAGGAAAACAGGGAGAAGCTTGCGGATGCGGCGTATAGAAAGGCAATGGATGCTGCCGAAAGCCTTGAAAAACTCTTTTCAGTATCGGATAAGATGTTAAGTGTTATAGCCTACATCTTTGAAAAACTGGAAGAAGTGACTCCTCTGATGCTTCAAAAGCTTCTTTACTTTATTCAGGGAGTTTACCTTGCGATATATGGGAAACCGCTTTTTGAAGAGGATTGCAGAGCGTGGGTGCATGGCCCGGTATACCCTGAGGTGTACAATTTATTCAGGGACTTTAAATATAATCCCATTGATGATGCCAGATTTGCGTTATTTGAAGGCTCGGCCGAAAGATTAACGAAGGAAGAAAAATATGTTGTTGATTTGGTGCTTGAAACATTTGGACTTTATGGCGGGAAAGTGCTTGAAAAAATAACTCACAACGAAGACCCGTGGAAAGAAGCCAGAACGGGCTATGCTGACAGTGTTCCTTCCGGAGAACTTTTGCAAAAAGAACGCATTATGAAGTATTATATTGGTGTTAACAAAAAGTATAGAATAGACACAAAAGAAGGCCTGATGACATATATTCACCATATGGTTTTGGATGAGGCACAATTATGAACATTAATCAGATTAGATACGTTTTGGAAGTGGCGGCGTCACAGTCAATGAGAGAAGCGGCAAGTAAACTCTTTGTTTCACAGCCGGCCCTTTCCGCGAGCATTAAAGAACTTGAAGAAGAACTTGAAATTGTGATATTTGAGCGTACCAATAAGGGAATTTCTTTGACCGATGCGGGCAGAGAGTTTATGGAGTATGCAAAGAAAGTAATCGGCCAATATGAAATATTGGAAGATAGGTATCTTTCAAGGAACGCTGATAAAGAAAGATTCTCGGTTTCCACACAGCATTATAACTTTGCCATAAAGGCTTTTACAGAAGTTATAAAGGGCGCAAATTGCGAAAAGTACGTTTTCTCGATTCATGAGACAAAGACCCGCGATGTGCTTGAAGACGTCAGAAGCTTAAAGAGTGAAGTGGGAATAGTTTCTTTTTCCGGAGCTAATGAGAGCGTGTTAAAGAAGCTCTTTAAAGAGTATCAGCTTGAGTTTACACCCCTTATGAGAAGGGAAACTTACATATACGTTTGGAAAGACCACAAATTTGCAAAGAGAAAAGAGATTTCCATCGAAGAGCTTTCGGACTACCCTTGCATTTCTTTTGACCAGTCAAACGATTCAAATTTCTACTTAAACGAAGAAGCTATGGCGGACTACGACTTTAAAAAGATGATAAAGTCAGACGACAGAGCTACAACTATGGAGCTTATGGCCACTCTTGGCGGTTACTCCGTGGGCTCGGGCATGCTATCCGGCGAAAATGCGGTGCTTCCCGGCCTTGTGTCCATTAAGCTAAAGGAAGAAGACCCTCTCACAATCGGATACATTGTAAGAAAGGGTGCCGACCTTTCAAAGTACGGAAAGGCATATGTTGAAAACTTGCAGAAATTTAAGGAAATATAGGCGATAAGTTTTCTTTATCGCAGGCGATACAATCTATCGAATTTTCAAACTTTAGATTTGGGGATATGATAGATGCATAGAAACGAATTAGCAAAGAAAAAGGAGAATGATTATGGCAAAGATATATAAATCAGCAACAGACCTCATCGGTAACACACCTTTATTGGAGGTTTCAAATATTGAAAAAGAGCTTAAGCTTGACGCAAAGGTGGTAGTAAAGATTGAGTATTTTAACCCCACAGGAAGCGTAAAGGACCGTGCAGCTTTTTATATGATTGATGATGCGGAAAAGAAGGGATTGATAAAGCCTGATTCGGTTATCATCGAGCCTACAAGCGGAAACACAGGTATCGGCCTTGCTTCAATCGCAGCAGCCAAGGGACTTAGAATTATCCTTACAATGCCTGAAACCATGAGCGTTGAAAGAAGAAACATTTTAAAAGCATACGGCGCTGAAATCGTGCTTACGGAAGGCGCGAAGGGCATGAAGGGAGCAATTGCAAAGGCTGAAGAGCTTGCAAAGGAAATTCCCAACAGCTTTATCCCCGCTCAGTTTGATAACCCCGCTAACTCAAAGGCTCACAGAGAGACAACAGGTCCCGAAATTTGGGCAGATACAGACGGAGAAGTTGATATTTTTGTAGCAGGAGTTGGCACAGGCGGAACAGTTACAGGCACCGGAGAATTCTTAAAGTCTAAGAAGTCATCCGTAAAGGTAGTGGCTGTTGAGCCTGCTTCTTCACCCGTGCTTTCAAAGGGAGAAAGCGGAGCTCACAAGATTCAGGGTATCGGCGCAGGTTTTGTGCCCAAGGTATTAAACACAGAAGTTTATGATGAGATTATCGCTGTAGAAAATGACGACGCTTTTGCGGCAGCAAAGCTTTTGGCAAAGAAGGAAGGCATTCTTGTAGGCATTTCTTCAGGCGCAGCCCTTCACGCAGCGTTCGAACTTGCAAACAAGCCTGAAAACAAGGGAAAGACAATCGTAGCTCTTCTTCCCGACTCAGGCGACAGATACTATTCAACAGCATTATTTACAGACTAATTTAAAACACCAATACACAAATCTTTAAACAGCCCTTTGTATGTGCCTCCATACAGGGGGCTGTTTAAATATCGCGCTTAAATTTAGGTAAATCACTATTTTTATATCTATAAGTTTACCGATGCAGGCATTTCCCTTTATAATGTGCATAAGGAGACTTTAACTATGAATATTAAAATCGACAATTTAAAAAAGAGAAT
>JAILCK010000298.1 GCA_024680435.1 Lachnospiraceae bacterium | reverse complement strand
TCTTGCTGCTTCATTATAACCTAAATCAAGAAGATAGTGGTAGCCATCATAAACGTGAGCCAAGTAGCTTACGCCAAATCTTCTTCCGATATCATGAAGAAGTCCAAGAACATATGCCTTGTCAGAATCCATACCACATTTCTCTGCAATTAATTTTGCTGCCAATGCAACATTCTCACTATGCTTAACCCAAGCACCGGGATTTAGAACTTCGGCTTCTTTAAGCAATAACATAGCATTCGAAACAGAAGGTGTTGAAGAAGATAAAAGAGCTATTGTTTTAGAAACATCTTCGTTAGAAAGCCCCTTTTTGGGATCTGGCTTAACCTGATGGTTTCTTATTACATCATTGTGTAAGTCAAGATCATCAAGAACAATCCAAGAATCAACATCAGGGTTATTATCAAGCCAAGTAAGAATTTCATCAGCTTTTACGAGACTGAACTTCTTGGTTTTCCTTATTTCTTCGGTTGATAAATCAGGGGTAAGACCTTTTATTGAGATTTCATATTTGTTGAAGTAATCATCAAAACTTTTGGCGGATTCATTTAAGGGGTTAAGATTATCATTAAACCAAAATCTCCACGCGGAATGGATGATAATTTCTGAATTTGTTTTCTTTACTATTTCTGAAAGACGTTTAACCTTGTCTTCATCAACATGGTAGAAAGAACTGATTTCAGCTGAAGGGTCATTAATGTTTAAGACTCCATCTACATCTAAAAAGATTACTTTTCTCATACGTGGCCTTTCAAATAGATTTACTTATTTTGCATAAAAGAAATATAATATGGCTAAGGGTCACAGTCAATTTAGTAAATATGAAGATAAATGAAAGAATTTATAAGGCAAAATTCTTTGGAGAATATATATGCAGAAGTACGAAAACTTAGGTGAAGTATTTAAAAAGCTTAGAACAAACAGGCATATTTCATTAAAGCAGATTTCAAATGAAGAAGTATCGGCATCTCAGATATCAAGGTTTGAGCGAGGGGAAGCAGACATTTCTCTTTCAAAGTTTCTGGTGGCGCTTGATAACATGAAGGTTGAAATTGGTGAGTTTATGGATGCTGCGAAGGACTATAAGAGTTCTGAGCAGATTAAACTTATGAAGCAGTTAGTGCCGTTAGAGTACGAAAGAAACATTGATGGCTTTCGAAAACTTATGGCGGAGGAAGAAGAAAAGTTTAAAAAGAATCCGAGCGTATATCACTATCACTTGAACACGATTTTGCTCCAAAGCTTTGTTTGTAAGTGCGATGAAACAATTCCTTTTCCTAAAGAGTATATGGATGAGTTGACGGATTACCTCTTCACTACAGAAGAATGGAATTACTACGAGCTTATACTAATTGGTAATACGTATTTGTTTATAGACATTCCTTTGCTTCATAAGATGGGCCAAGAAATTCTAAAGCAAAAAGAAGCGTATTGGAATATCGGTTCTAAAAGAAATGTTGTGATGATTACTCTTTTAAATATCTGGGAGACTTGCCTACACAGAGGCAGTTTGGAAGTGGCAAGGTTTTACAGAGAAAAGACGAAAGCGTTGCTTGGTGATGAAACCGACCTATATAAGCTGACAATCCACTTGTTCTTATCAGGCCTTCAAGATTACAAAGAAGGAAAAGAAGAGCTTGGAAAAGATGAAATGAACAAAGCTATAAAGATATTTGAATGGGTGGGAAGCGAGAACCTGGCAAACAATTACAAGAAGGATTACGCGAGATTTGTTAAGTAAAAATTGCATATATGCAAAAAGTGTATTCTGCTTTGAAAAGTAGGATACACTTTTTTTATCTTAAGAAAAGGAATGAAAGCAATGGAAAAAAGATCAAAGCGTAATGAAGGATTACTTTTATTCGGAAGGTGGACTTCCAAAATCGGAGACATAGTTTTTGACTATGTAAACAGTGTGGTTTTGGTTCATGCATACACAAGTCACTCATGGGTGCTTGCTTTGTACCAAAGTTCGCAGACAATAATTCAGGTTTTATTTAATCTTATAGGCGGAGCAATTGCAGATGCCGGAAAAAGAAAGAAGATTCTAATCACAACAGATTTGCTAAGTGCCATAGTTTGCTTTGTGGCAAGCTTTTTCGTGGAATCAAAGCATGTGGCAGTTGCTTTAATCATGGCAAATGCACTGCTTGCACTTATATTTGCTTTTAGCTCACCTACGTTTAAAGCAATTGTTCGAGAGATGGTTTGCAAGGATAGGATTGTAAAGTACAATTCGATTTCTAACGCCGGAAAAGAACTTATTTGTATGGCCGGCCCGATTATCGGTGTGGCACTTATGGCAGTTGTTGGCGCAAGAGGCGCGCTTATCATAAATGCAATCACATTCTTTATTTCCGCTATTTCGGAATGCTTGCTTGTTAAGCTTGATAATGAAACAAAAGAAGAAGCGAAGGCAAAAAAGAACTTAATTCGTGACATAAAAGAAGGGTTAAAGTATTTATACAATGAAAAGCCGATTCTTGCTTTGCTTATATTATCAGCACTTGTAAACTTCTTTCTTGCAGGATACAATCTTTTACTCCCGTACACAGA
>JAILCK010000280.1 GCA_024680435.1 Lachnospiraceae bacterium | reverse complement strand
AGAAACTATAATTTATAAAGTATGGAAACACTAAAAGGATTTATATCTTCAATTCGCTATCGAAATCCCGATAACGGTTACTCTGTTTTGTCTTTTGTTGTGGATGAAACAGAGGAAACCCTGGTGGGAAACTTCCTTTCCATTTCGGAAGGTGAAATGCTCGAGGTAACGGGCGACTGGGTGGTTCACCCGATTTACGACAAACAATTTAAAGCAACTTCATATAAGTCAATTCAGCCGGAGGATGAAGTTTCCATCCTTCGTTATTTAAGTTCGGGAATCATTAAAGGAATCGGCCCCACCCTTGCCAAAAGAATCGTGGATAAGTTTGGGGAAGACACCTTTGATGTAATGGAAAACCATCCCGAGTTACTTGAAGGCGTAAAGGGAGTATCGTTAAGAAAAGCCCAGGAAATAGGCGTTCTTATGCAGGAAAAGAAGGGCTTTAGAGACGCCATGGTTTACCTTCAAAAGTACGGAATTGCAAATACACTTTCTATAAAGATTTATTCTTTCTATGGAGACAGAATATATAAAGTGCTGGAAGAAAACCCCTATAAACTTGCGGAGGATATCCCGGGAGTGGGCTTTAAAACAGCGGATGAAATAGCGGGGAAAATGGGTGTTAAAACCGATAGCGCCTACAGAGTGCAAAGCGGAATCTACTACACTTTAACCCTTGCAATGGGTCAGGGCTTTATGTATCTTCCCATGAATGTACTTATAGAAGAAGCTGCAAAGATCTTGGATGTAAACAAAGAAGAAATAAAGCCTCAGATAGAAAATCTCTTGATGGAAAGAAAACTTATTGCAAGAGAGGATGCTATTTATGCAGCTCCAAATTATTACGTGGAACAGTCGGTGGCAGGGCTTCTTCATACAATTTCTATGGATTTCTTTTGCGATGAAGGAGAGTCCACACTTTCAATAGAAAAAGAAATTGATTTAATAGCCAAAGAAAATGATGTGACCCTTGACCCTCTTCAAAAGCAGGCAATAGTAAAGGCAGCTACAAACGGAGTAAGCATTATAACAGGTGGCCCGGGAACAGGAAAGACCACCACCATTAAGACTTTGATTGGCTACTTTGAAAGGGAGGGCATGGACATTGCTCTTGCTGCGCCGACGGGACGTGCCGCAAAAAGAATGACGGAAGCTACCGGATATGAAGCAAAGACTCTTCACAGACTTTTGGAACTAAACGGAGTGCTTGAAGAAGACAGAAACAATGCAGGCTTTTCAAGAAACGAAGACAATCCCTTGGATGTGGATGCGGTAATTGTGGACGAAATGTCCATGGTAGATATTTTTCTTTTTAGGTCTTTATTAAAAGCCATAATGCCCGGGGCAAGATTAATAATGGTTGGAGATGACCACCAGCTTCCAAGCGTGGGACCGGGACAGGTGTTAAGAGATTTAATAGAGAGCGGATGCTTTCCGACAACAAAACTTGAGACAATTTTTAGACAGGAAGGAAGCGGAGATATAGTCACAAACGCTCACAGGATTAATCACGGTGAGCCAATTGTTATAGAAAAGGGAAGTAAAGACTTTTTCTTCCTTGAAAGATATGATACAAACAAGATTTTACTTAATATCGAAGAACTGATTACAAAAAGCCTGCCGCCATACGTGGATGCAGAGCCCTTTGATATTCAGGTTTTAACCCCTACAAGAAAGGGAAATCTTGGAGTTATAAACATAAACAGATATCTTCAAAAAGCCCTTAACCCTCCTTCAAAGCACAAGGCTGAGCATTACTTTGGAGAAGAAGTTTTTAGAGAAGGGGATAAGGTAATGCAGGTTAGAAACAACTATCAGGCGGAGTGGGAGATTGTAGGTAAATACAATATTCCAATCGATGCAGGCATTGGTGTTTTTAACGGAGATACGGGTAAAATCATTGAGATAAATGAAAGCGAATCATGCCTTACGGTAGAGTTTGACGATCAAAGAAGAGTGGAATATCCATTTAACGCCCTTGATGAATTAGAGCTAGCATACGCCGTAACGGTTCATAAATCCCAGGGGAGCGAATACGGTGCCGTTATAATGCCGATTGTGTCAGGCCCCAAGCAATTAATGAACAGAAACCTTCTCTATACAGGGGTAACAAGAGCGAAAAAATGTCTTGTTATGATAGGAAATCCTAAAATAGTACAAGAAATGACAGAAAATAATCAGGAAAACTTAAGATACTCCGGATTAAAACAGAGTATACTTAGTGTGTTTATATAGGAATATCATGGATATACTAAAAATTTTCTTTCCGGACAGGTGCCCTTTATGCGAAAGGGTGCGTCCGTTTTCTCAAACGGGGTTTTGCCCCGAGTGCATTTTAAAGCTTGAAAAAGCAAAAGAATTTGAAAAAACAAATACCGACAAAAAATACTACGACGGCGGAATAAGCCTTTATACCTATGAAAGTATAAACGAAAGCTTATACAGATTTAAATACATGAATCGCCCCGAGTATGCAAAAAGCTATGCCGAAAAGATAGACCAAGAGCTTAGAGATTGGCTTTTAAGCCTTAATCCCGATGTGCTTATCCCTGTGCCGCTACATAAAAAACGGTTAATAAAAAGAGGATATAATCAAGCTAGGGAATTGGCCCTTCAAATATCAAAAAAGACAGGCATTCCCGTAAACGATACCTGCTTAAAGCGCGTGGTAAATACCGCACCCCTGAAACTCTTAAACAGAGAGGAGCGCGGTATTAATATGAAAAAGGCTTTTATTGTGGTAGAAAATGTTGTAAACTTTAGAAGAGCAGTCATTATTGACGACATATTTACAACAGGAAGTACAATAAATGCAATCTCAAAGCAGTTAAAAGCTTTGGGAGTTAAAGAGGTATACTTTTTAACGCTTAGCCGCGCGGGAAAGCAGTAAAAGATTTTCTTTAAAATATCAACTTTCGGAGGGTAACATGAACGTACGTAATTGTAGAAAATGCGGTAGAATGTTTAACTATGTGATGGGACCTATGATTTGCCCCGCATGTAGAGATGCACTTGAGGCAAAATTTAAGGAAGTTAAGACCTATATCCAGGATCATAAAAACGTCGGAATCAAAGAAGTAGCCAGAGAGTGCGATGTTGAAGTAAGTCAGATTCAGCAGTGGTTAAGAGAAGAGCGCTTACAGCTTTCGGAAGGCTCCATGATTCAGCTTCAGTGTGAGAACTGTGGATGCGACATCCTCTCCGGAAGATTTTGTGAGAAGTGCAAAAATAGCATGGCAAACAGCTTTAGCCAGTCTATTAAGCCTAAGGAAGCGCCTCCGGTTCAAAAGAAAGATACAAAAGACTCTCCTCGTATGCGATTCCTTAATTAGTTTAAATTTATGAGGGGAAATAAAGTTTTTTAGGTGAAGTATGTTAAATGAAGAAAGAATAAAACTTATGACCAGAATGGCTTCTTATGAAAGCACGGAAGGAAAGAAGAACGAATCCGTTGCCAAGCATTTTAGAAGCGATTACGTGGGTCTTGAGGTATTGAAGGCTGTCATATGTGCCACTATCGCATATATGATAGCTTTTGGTGTGTACATTTATTATGACTTTGAGAATTTTATGCTTAACATCTACAAGATAGATCTTTGGGCCTTTGCATCGTCGGCTCTAAAGAAATATGTGATTTTTGTGGTGTGTTACAGCGTAATCGTGTACATTGCATTTTCTTTTAAATACAGCCATGCAAAACATAATCTGAAGATTTACTTTAACAATCTTAAGCTGCTTGGCACTTTGTATGTTAAGGAAAAAGAAAACGAAGAGGATTATGGAGAGAATTAATGAGAGACTTGTTGGTGATAAAAGAAAAGCTTAAAAAGTTTGTGGGTAAAAATGAGGTATTTATCTTACCTGTTTTAAAGTTCTTAATGGTATTTATTGCCATGGCAAAAATCAATTCTTCCCTTGGCTTTATGTCAAAGCTTTCAAACGGAGGAATCACTTTAATAGTGGCACTTGCAGGATCGTTTTTGCCACTTAATCTCACTTTGGTAATTTTAGCGTTAATCATAACGGCACATATGTACAAGCTGTCCATGGAATGCGCAATCTTAGTATTTGCATTGTTTGTGATTATGTTCTTACTTTACTTTAGATTTGCGTCAAAAGATTCTGTGGGAGCATTGCTTGTGCCTATTTCTTTTGCTTTCAAGGTGCCCTATATTATGCCCGTATCCATGGGACTTGTGGGAGGCCCTTGTTCGATGGTGTCTGTAGGTTGCGGTACCGTGATTTATCAGGTGCTTCATTACATTGCCGTTAATGCTGAAAACATAAAAGGCGGCGGAGGAGACAAGATTACGGAAAAACTTGGCTCTTTAAAAGCAATCGTTGACGGAATGCTTGAAAATAAGGCAGTAATAGTATATGCGGTTGCATTTTCCATCACTGTTTTGGTGGTTTATATAATAAGACGCCTTTCAATCAACTATAGCTGGTTTATCGCTATTGCGGCAGGTTCAATTGGATGCTTTGTGCTTGTTCTTATTACAACAGCAGCGTTTCACGCTCAGGTTTCTTTGGGCGGAGCATTCCTTGGAATGATAATTTCAATAATTGTTAACTTAATCTTACAGTATTTCTTATTCGATTTAGATTACAATCGTTCGGAAAGAGTACAGTTTGAAGATGATGAATATTACTACTATGTAAAGGCAGTTCCCAAGAACACAATCA
>JAILCK010000277.1 GCA_024680435.1 Lachnospiraceae bacterium | reverse complement strand
TGCATGACTGACTGGTGTTTTAAAACTTTAAATCTTTTAGAAAATGTAGGGCAAAAAGAAAAAGCGCTTATAAACGTTATCTTAAAGCGCCAGATTCAGACCTTCTTTCATTCATACATGGTGGCAAAGCTTTCAACCATGCTTACTAAGAGTGTGCTTGAAAAAAACAGAAATCTCTTAGGATCCTATTTACTCTCCATGACAGACGGCCAAATTCTAAACTATGTAAGAAAGTGTGCCCTTTTCCATGACATCGGAAAGAATCGAATCACTCAGATAATAAACACACAATACCGCCCTCTTACAGATGACGAGTTCGCCCTTATAAAGAGGCACCCCGGTATCGGAGCCGACTCTGTGGACGAAGAATTTGACGCCTATCACGACGTAATCTTAGGCCATCACAAGTGGTATGACGGCTCCTACGGTTACCCTGAAAAGTACGACACCTCCACATCAAAAGTCAAAAGCATCATAGACATTATCTCAATATGCGACTCCCTTGATGCAGGCACCGACTTTTACGGCCGCAACTACGCAAAGAAAAAAACCTTTGGGGATGTCTTAGAAGAACTCAAAGAAGGCGCCGGCACAAGATATAATCCCGATTTCGTGGCCCTAATATCTGACGACTCTGAGCTCTATAACGAAATCAACGACTTGCTCTCGGTCAACCGTGAGAACTACTATTTCGATTTGGTAAAGATCCACCTCCAGGCCCAGCACTAAAAGCTTCGGCCCGAAGAAACCGTTATCAACCCTCAAAGAACACAATATCCTAAACCAAAGCATAAAAAACATCGCGGATTTTATATAATGTCTTCGAGACTTTGTGGAGCCTCGGCACTTAACGAGCCGAACCGACGGGAACGGCGAGTTTAGTGAGCAGGCTTCTTTATAGCCTGCGACCGCTAGGCGGAGTACTAAGCGAGAGCGGGTCGAGAAACATTATATAAAATCCGCGATGTATTAATTTATGCCTTACAATAACGGAATATTGTGTTCTTCCAGTAACTTAACGGTTTCTTCGGGCCAGAGCGAACACTGAACTTCGCCAATGTGGGCTTTGCGCAAGAAGAACATACAAATTCGGGATTGGCCGATACCGCCACCGATTGTGTAAGGAAGCTCATCGTTTAAGATGGCGCGCTGGAAAGGAAGCTCGGCGCGGTCTTCGCAGCCTGCTTTCTTAAGCTGCTCTTCTAAGGACTTGGCATCAACTCTTATACCCATTGAAGATAATTCTAAAGCGATGTCTAAGACGGGGTAATAAACTAAGATGTCTGCGTTTAATGCCCAGTCGTCGTAGTCGGGAGCACGTCCGTCGTGGCGTTCTCCGTTTTCTAAGACGTCACCAATCTGCATGATGCAGACAGCACCCTTGGCTTTTGTGATGTAGTATTCACGTTCCTTGGGTGTCTTTTCAGGAAACATGTCTAAAAGTTCCTGAGATGTGATAAAGAATATGTCGTGAGGAAGGATTTCCTCTATGTAATCGTATTGGATTGAAAGATATTTTTCTGTCTTTCTTAAAACCTTGTATACGTCGTTAACAACTTCTTTTAATGTGTCGAAGTTTCTTTGCTCTTTGTAGATAATCTTTTCCCAGTCCCACTGGTCCACAAATATGGAGTGAACGTTGTCGGTTTCTTCGTCACGTCTGATGGCGTTCATGTCGGTGTATAAACCTTCGCCGTGCTTAAAGCCGTATTTCTTTAAAGCGTAGCGCTTCCACTTTGCAAGAGAATGTACAATTTCGGCTTCCTTTTCACCTTGCTCTTTAATACCGAAAACTACAGGACGTTCGACACCATTCAAATTATCATTGAGTCCCTGTCCGGGGTCCACAAAAAGCGGAGCGGAAACCCTTAATAAATTTAATCTTTCTGCCAAAAGTGATTGAAATGCATCCTTGACCGTTTTGATGGCCACCTGAGTGTCATGAAGATCAAGCTTTGGCTCATACCCTTCAGGTATCAATGTTTTTCCCATGGTTCTTCCTCCATACATATTTAATGCATATTATACTACTAAATTTAATTACAAAAATTAATTAATTGCAAGAAAAAAATCAGAGTTTTGGCCCTGACTTTAATCTTTTAAAAACTCTATAAGTTCTTCGTACCTTGATTTTGCGGTTTCATAGCCCACGTTATAATACTCGGTAAGTTTCTTAGGGTCAGATTCGTTGTTTGTAAGTTTCACGCCTTCAGGTCTTAATACAAAAGCCTTTCCCTCTTTTTCAAGGGTTTCAAGCTCTTCTATGGAGCTATTGTATCTATCAGGCCTTCCGTCGATTGCCTTTAAAAGCCCCTTATACTTATGATACAAAACCTTAACCGGTTTTGAGTTGTAAATGTCTCCGTTAGGGCCCTTTCTGTAGGTCTTTTCACGGGTAAAAACAACTATAATCTTATCCCATTTTTCTTCTTTTGCTTTTTCTAAGGGAATGGCATCATACATTCCTCCGTCCATCATGGGAACGCCGTCAATGTAGCCAACCTTAGATAAAAGAGGTAGCGAATTTGCCACCCTTATTATGTGTAAAAATTCATCAAAATCATTGAATGTATCAAAGTACTTAGGGACCCCTGCGTTACAATCGATTGTGCTTGTGATAAAACGCTTGTCTGATTTTTTAAAGCTTTCAAAATCAAAGGGGCAATCGCCCTTTGGAATCTTATCAAACAAAAGGTCCATGTTAAAAAATTCGCCTGTCTTTAAAAACACGGGAAGGCCTAAAATCCTATTGTGCTCCATTGGCTTAACAACAGACTCAAGCACCCTTCCCCTTTGCCCAGACACATAGTTCATGCCGGCATATGCCCCTGCAGAAATGGCGATTATATTCTTTATATCTATATTCTTATCAAGAAAAAAATCCATTACACCGGCGGTAAAGATGCTTCGCATGGCACCGCCCTCGAGAATAATTCCTACCTTCTTTCCCATAAATCCTCCAACAAACTACCCTTTAGTCTATCATAAAAGCCTCTGAAAGTCCAAAAGAATAGATATATAATCGCGAGGCTTTAAGCCCGGTAATTTGTTCAAGCGCCTTAGCATAGTACTCAAGCTGCTTTTTGTAGCGCACTATAAGTTCTTCCTTAGAGTCAACCTTGTCTGTCTTATAGTCTAGGATTACAAGATTATCCCCTAAAATATAATAAGCATCGATAACGCCCTGCACCAAGATTGTCTCCCCCTTAGGGAAGGTCTCATCAATCATTGATGCATCAACGCCTATCACAAAGGGCTGCTCTCTAAAAAGCTTTTCTTCTTTCGATGCCTTTATCATTTCTTTAGCTAAGCCGGATTCAAAGAAAGAAACTATCTTACCCATAAACACAAGATCCGTCTCTTCTTTTGGCATCTTGTTTCTTTCATTAAGGCTCTTAAACTGTTTTAAGAGTTCATCCCTTATTTCTTCCTTTGACATAGGGCCATCCGAAAACTTTGAAAAGTCTAAAAGCTTTAAAAGCTTGTGATATGCAGTACCTCTTGCGGTTCCCTTTACGTCTTCTTTTCCCCCCGCAAAAACGGGAACGTACTCTTCCTCTTCTAAAACAAACTCTTGCTTAGATTCATTATCTTCAGGCATTTCAGGCTCTGCCTTTAATTTTGAAACCGTAGTTTTTGTATAGAGCCTTGACAGAGCTTCATATGGATACTTAAAAGAAAATCTTTCTCTTAAATTCTTTAAAAGATTCTCGTCTGCACCCTTAGTTTCGTCCAAAAACTCAGCTTTGAGTAAGCTTAAATCCGCTTCTTTTTTAATAAGCTTTTCTTCGGCCTTTGAAAAATCGGGGTCGTATCTTACAAAATACTTATTTAAAGAGCCAAGCACGCCTTCACTTATAATGGATAAATATGAAGAATATTCACCGACCGAGCCTGTTTCAAACCAGTTATCCACATCTTTAACACATCCCACCATAATAAGTTTTTCTTTTGCACGGGTCATGCCTACATAAAGAACGCGGATTTCTTCACCGATGTTTTCTCTCTTAAGCTTTGAAATAATGTAATCCTTCTTTATGGTGGAACGCTTGATTCTATCTTCAGGATCTAAGAAAGAAGCTCCGATTCCTTCGTCCACATCCATTACAAACTGAGCCCTTAAATCTTGCTCGTTAAACTTTTCATCCATTCCGCCTATAAAGCAAACCGGGAACTCAAGACCTTTACTTTTGTGAATACTCATAACCTTCACAACGTCGGCACCTTCATCAAGCTGCAAAGCTTCCCCTTCGTCTACATCCGTTTTCTTTAAAAGCTCTACATATCTTAAAAAATGGAATAGGCCGTAAAAGCTTGTCTTTGCATATTCAGTAGCCTTAATTAATAGCATCTTTACGTTTGCAAGCCTCTGGCTTCCGTTTGGCATTGCGGCAACGATATTCTCATATCCCGTTTCGTTAAACAAGCGCTCTATAAGCTCTGAAATGGGTAAAATTTGAGAATACCTTCTGTACCTATTAATTCTTTCCAAAAATGCGCTTATCTTTTCGTTTTCTTTTTCTTTAACCGATTCTTTCAGTGCATCGTATAAGTATCTAAAGCCTTGGTTGTTTGCCTTAATATAGGCAATTTCTTCATCCGTCATTTTTCCAAAAGGGGAAGTAAGGCTTGCATACATTGCAATATTATCAAGGGGGTTATTTAAAACAGAAAGAAAACTTAATACATCCCTTATTTCCGTGGTGTCATAGAAATTACCGACACCTTCAGAGTGGAAAGGAATGTTGTATTCTTCAAAGGCATCCTTAATGTAATCGTTCCACTTTGTGGGTGACCTAAACAAAAGAGCAATGTCAGAAAACTTTGCCTTTCTTAAGGAATCGGCTTTGCCGTCATAAACTTCAAAGTTATCGACTATATCAAGAATTCTTAATGCTATGGCCTTAGCCTCTGCCTTTCTTGCATCATCGGAGGTTTCTTCTCCCGGCACAAGCATCACTTCCGTTGTGTGTGTGGCGTTATCTGGTGAAAAATGGCCGCCCTTATAAAGACGCGCGTCAGCGTCGTATCCCACACCGCCTATCTCTTTTTTCATGGAAGCTTCAAAAACCGCATTGACACTGTTAATGACGCTGTCTCTGCTTCGGTAGTTTTCTTTTAAAGTAATAAGGCGGTCCTTTGACTTTTCATCCTGCTTGTAACTGTCAAGCTTTCCTCCGAAAATATCGGGACGGGCAAGCCTGAATCTGTAAATAGACTGCTTAATATCCCCAACCATGAAGCGGTTATTGCGGCTTTCTTCCGTTTCCCTTGAAACGCTTTGAATTATAAGCTCCTGCACAAGGTTAGCATCCTGATACTCATCCACCATTACTTCTTCAAAGTAGTCCCGATAATTCTTCGCAACATCCGTTATCACGTAGCTTCCGTCATCGGGATTGTAAGACTCAATCAAAATTGTTACAGCTAAGTGCTCCATGTCGGAAAAATCGATGATTCCGCGGCTTCTTTTTTCTTTTTCCAAAGCATCGTAATAGTCGCAAACAAGGTCTATAAGCTTGTTTACCACTCTGTTTGTAGCCTTTAAATCAGAAAAAATTGTATCAATATCAAACGAAAAATAGTCTTCCTTTATATCGTCAAAAAGCTTTTTTGCGGTCTTTCTGTTGTTGCTTGCGGCTTCTTTAATAAATGGATCTGCGTCCTTATTTGCATTCTTCATTCTGTCAAAAGAAACCGAATCGAATATCTCTTTTAATTCTCCGAATTTCTTTTGACACACAGTACCTTTTAAAGACTCTAAAAGGTCTTTATCCTTACTTAAAGTTTCTTCATAGGTGTAGGGGCCTTGCGGGGTTAAAGATAGCTTTAAAGCCTTTTCAACATACACTAAGGAAGCATCGATTTGTCTTAAGATTTCATCTTTTATGTCCTTAATAAGCTTACTTTCTTCCAATGCTTCTGAGTCTATAAAGTCATAATCCATGCGCCTTTTATTAAGCCAGTCAAGGGGCCATGGGTAAGAGCAGGCATAGCCGTGAAGCTTCTTTATGCTTTCTTTTAAAGAATCGTCTTTATCTTTTTTAGAGTAGCAGTCAACCACATGGTAAAAGTCTTCATCCATGCTTTTGTAGGCTCTTTTTATGACATCGTTTAAAACGTCCTCTTTTAAAAGTGTAATTTCTCCTTCGCTTGCCACTCTGTAGGAAGGGTCTAAATTAATCCTGTGAAAATGGTTTTTAAGTAAATACAGGCAAAAGCTGTGGATGGTTGAAATCTGGGCAGAGTGAATTAAGGTTGCCTGCTTTTGAAGATGCTCATTGGAAGGATTTTCGGCCAGTAAATCATTAAGCCTTGCACCGATTCTATCCTTCATTTCCTTTGCGGCGGCGTTTGTGTAGGTAACAACCAAAACCCTGTCTATATCAACGGGGTGAACGGGGTCACTCACAAGGCCCACGATTCTTTGGGTTAAAACGCTGGTTTTACCGGAACCTGCTGCCGCTGAGACTAAAATATTCTGATTTCTTGCATCAATGACCGCCTGCTGGTCAGTCGAATAAGTAAAGCCCATCTTGGTCTTCTCCCATCACGATTTCTCGTGCCTTTTCATCGTCGATTTCTTTTAGGTCTCTTGCCTTATATCCCTTTATCTTTTCATCAAATCTGCAAATAGACTTATAATCACAGAACTTACAAGCGTCCTTCTTATCCCCGTCTTTAGCGGGAGAAATACGCTTATCTCCTTCATATATCCTGTTTCCGATTTCCTTAATCATTCTTCCAACGTAATCAAGCATGTTGAAAAACTCATTTTTAGATAAAGTCCTTGCCACACTTCTTGCATCAAGTTCTCCGTTAACCTTTAGCTTGATGGGAAGCACCAGGGAATCTCCCACTGCATTTTCATCGAGGCTTGAAATGTTTTCCGTAGAATTTTCGATAAGGCCTTCCACTTTAAGTTCTTTCTTTATAGCCTTATCGATTTCTTCTTTTGAAATCTTTTCTTTAACGGAAATCATGGGATTATCGATTGTATAGTATAAAAGGGCCGAAGGAAGCACTTCCTTATTAGGATTTAAAAGCTTTTCATGATTTATAACTTCCTTCATATAAACTGATAACTGCTGCTCTATTCCGTGGTAAATGTTTGTAACATCCACCTTTCTTTCTCCGGACTTATAGTCAACGATTTTTACATACACTTTGTCGTCGGTTTCATAAATGTCAAATCTGTCAACCTTACCGTTTAAAAGCATCTTTTTGCCATCATCTAAGGCAATCTCACGCTCAAAGCTATACTCATGGCTTCCCGGCAAAAACTTTCCCTGCTTTACATGGAATTGCAAAGTATCAACGGTTCTTTCCATGATGCGGGTAATCTTAGTGATGGTGTATGCGCTTTCTTCGTCATCAAGAAGGTGTCCCTGATCGTATTCTTCGCAGTAGTTTTTAACCGCCGCCTTCACCATCTCCTTACCCTCTTCCTTAGTAAAATCGCGCCAGGAAAGGTTTCTTCTTTCAAGTTCCGAAGAAAAGTTATCAAGGACTCCGTGATAAATCGTACCAAGGTCGGATGCTTCAAAAGAATACTCCATGTTCTTTTTAAGGCCCATTGCATACTTTAAAAAGTGAGAATATGCGCAGCCTGCATAAAGCTCCATTCGGCTTATGCTTGCGCGAATCGTGTCTGTATAAAGAAGCCGTACGATTTCTTTTGACAAAGGTGTCGGCAAATACTCCTTAAAGGAAGCCTTTAAAATCTCGCTTCCAGCTTCAACACCTTCTTCTTCATAGGTTTTATAAAGAGCCGCCGCAAGGTTTTCTTTATCTTTTGATAGCTTTCCTTCCACGTACTCTCTCATTAACATGGCATAGTATCTTTCGCTATCTTTAAGTGTGGACATTGCTTCCATTGAAGCTTCCGTATATGCCTTTGAAACCTTAATTTCAGGGAAAATCTTTTTAATTGTCTCAATTAAGTAGGCAGGGCGCATGCTCTTTCCCGCTGTATCGCATCCTGCATAAGTGATAAAAAGCTTTTCCTTTGGCTTACACATATTCATGTAAAGATAAAGCTTTTGAGTGTACATTTCTTCCCTCGGAGTGGGGGCAAGGTCAAAGCCTAGGTTAAGTAAGCTCTCTCTTTCAACGGAAGATAAAATTCCACCCTTGTCAGTAGCTTTCGGAATGTTTGTGTCATTACAGCCAACTAAAAATAACGCCTTAACTTCGCTCACACGGGTTCTTTCTATATCCCCTATAAGAATTCTGTCCACGTTTTTAGGAATGGTACCTACTTCAATTTCCCTGATTCCCGCTTCAAAAATCTTGTAAAATTCATTTATGTCCATCTCCTCTTCACCGATTAAAGAAACTATGGTGTCAAGAAGCTCCATTATGCATTTATAAATCTGCTCATATTCCTTGGCTTTTGATAAGTCGTTTTCTTCCTCAAAAAAGTCTCTGTAGGCTTTAAGCTTTTCAAAGGAATTATTCTCTTTTAAAAATTCATAAAGATTTCTTGCATAATCTCCCGCTGTCTTTGAATCCTTATCAAGTAAAGAAAGCTTAGCAAAAAGGCGGCTTCTCATCTCATCATGAATAAGCCTTTCTTTTTCGGCTGCTTCCTTATCATTTAAACCTCTCTCACGCCTTTTAAATTCCTTTGAATAAGCGCTCTTTCCCCTTATGTTTAAGCTTGATATGTACCTGTCAAACCTGTCGATTTCATCTTCGCTAAACTCCGTAAAGCCGCTTCGTAAGTAATGAAAGACAGAATCATAGGAATAGTCTTTAATTAATATTTGAAGAGCGCTCTTTAAATATTCCGTAAAAGGATTTAACACTATAGCATTTGTTTTATCGATGAAGTTTGGCATGTTTAATTCTCTCATGCGCTTTTCAAAGATAGGAGCATACTCTTCTTCATTTCCCGTTATTATGGCAATGTCTTTATAAGCGTAGTTTTCTTTTCTTATAAGTTCATCTATAATAAGGCACACTTTTGAAACCTCGGCCTCTATGTCAGAAGCTGAGATTATGCCTATGTTTTTAACTTCGTTTTTATAGGTGTTATATGGAAATCTAAAGATGTTTTCTTCAAGGAAGCAAAGCTCAGGATTTTCTGAAAACCTGCCCTTGTCAGAATCCATTATGATATCTTTTTCAATTTCAATTCCTAAATCTTTAGCCTTTGTTTTAAGGCGATTAGCGCCTTTACGGCTTAAGTAAAATAACTTTTCTTCAAAGCCTGTTTCTTCAGGCGTCTCGGGACTTGACAAAGTAAATGTGATAACAACTTCCTTTGCCACTTCCAAAAGGCGTAAAATGACTCTTTCCTGAATTGGCGTAAAGCCTGTGAAGCCGTCAAATACAATGGTTGAATCCTTTAAAAAGTCCGCTTCATAAATCTTTTTACAAAGAAGGTCTAAGGTTTCTTCTCCGGTAATGTATTTATCTTTATTAAACTCCATGAAAGCTTCATAGATTACGGATATATCGGATAGCTTATGCTTAAGTAAGGGATTTTCGGCCTTTTCTGCCAGGTTCTTAACATCCTTAACGCTTAAGCCGTATTGCATAAATTCACAGATCTGAGATTTTATTTCATGTACGTAACCGATTTTATTTAAGTTCTTTCCAAGGTATGGCATGGATTCGCTAACCTTAGATGCCACTCTTCTTACCACCAAGCTTTTTCCCGTATCATCAAGTATGGGAATGTCTGATTTTCCGGTCTCTGAAAAGACTCTGTAAGACAATCTTCCAAAGCTTAATACATCGATATTTAGAATTCCTTTTTGGGGATGGCGCTTCACAATGTCAGACTGAGTCTGCATCGTAAACTGATCGGGCACGATACAAAGATAGGTTTCTTTAGAATTTTTGATTGCTCTGTTTATAAGCTCTTCCTGCACAAAGGTGCTTTTTCCGCATCCTGCAGGGCCAAAAACAAATCTTAACCCCATACTTATACCTCTAAGAATTTATATATATTATAGTACCAATTTTTGCTTATTCCTTCAATCAAATAAAGGCTAAATCACCGTTAAGTGATTTAGCCTTTGTATCTTTATTACTTAGTTATTGGGGAAAGGATTTGATTTTTTCCAAATTAAGTCTCGCCAGTCTTCTATCTGTTTTTCTGTCATAAATCCATTTGAGGTTCCCACAAATCCAATCTTGTAGGATGCAAACAAAAGGGCGTTCTTTATTGAGTAAATTTCGTCTCCTGTTTTGTTGTAGTAATGTAAGAAGCAAGAAAACAGTGCGTTACCTGCACCTACCGTATTAACCACTTCATTTGTTTTAACGCTGTTATAGTGAGTGTAGGTGCCAAGTTTCTTTGAAAAGAAGGTCACGCCCTGTGCGCCCTGTCCTAAGATTACAATTTCGGGAGTGTACTTTTCCGTAATATACTTAACAAAATCGATAGGGTCTTCATCTAAGCGGTCATCACTTAAATAAAGAATGTCAGCGTTTGATAAAAAGTCCCCATTGTATTGCTCTGTTTCATATTTAAAGTTACGGATGTTTACGGCTGTTTTCTTTCCTGCTTTCTTGGCTTCCTCAAGTAAAGGTCTACAGAAGTTACAGTTAGCAAACACACACATATCCGCCGTAGCAATTTCTTTTTTAAAAAGCTTAACATCATAAGCCGTTTCTCTTAAGTCTTTAATATCTTCAAAAATCTGCTGCTGCTTTAACTTGTCGTAGAAGATTACGGCTGAGGCAGTGGCATTTAATTTTGGGAGAATAAAGTCGGTCACCAAGGTTATGTCGTTGGCATTTGAATTTACGATTGAAGGATCATCGGCCTTACCTATCATTGTAAAGAAATCCACTTCGTCTCCAAGCCACTTTAAAGCTATTGCTTCATTATAAGAGTCTCCCCCCACTCCGTAGTGGACGCTGTTAGGAATATCCGTAACAGCCTGAAACTTAAGGGGCAAACTATCGATTTTAACAATTGCTTCTCTTTGTAAGATTCCTGCCACAAGAAATTTACTCATATCTAATCCTTTCTACCATAAAGAACCAAACAATTCTTATTTGATAACATATTTTACCTAAAAATAATTAACCCCTCGTAAACATGTTAATAAATAACCGCCAAAACGTTAACAGCACTGTAATTACCTATCTGTATAAGGGAAATATGGGACTATGGAGGAATAAGCATAAACACGCAGATACGTGGAGGTGTCTCTATGAAGAAAGCAAAACTATATGTAAGGATTACTTTGTTTGTTGTACTTGCTGCAGCAATCGGTATTGCCGCAGTAACATTTATTTCATCAAACAACATCCTTAAAATTATGAAGAAAACTGCCACAGAACAGTTAACCGGTGTGGTTGAATCAAAATCCACTTTAATCGGTGAATATATAGCCAGGGAATTTACTTACCTTGACGCCTATATGATTTCTGATTCCATGCAGGCTTTGATGGAAGATTCAAACAACCCTGACCCTGAAGTTGTTGCAAGAGCACAGGCTACAACAGAAAGCATTGCAACCATCATTCCGAATGTAGACTCTGTTTTATTTACAGCCTATGAAGGAACCTGTCTTGTGCACAATGTGCCTGCTATGGTGGGATTCAGAAACCCCGATGAAATCATCGAAATGCTTAATTCTTACTACTATAGTCCCGACGGCACTCCTTTGTACAGTGCAATGGCACTTTTGTCACCTGCTACAAATGAAATTTCACTTTGTATGGCAAAGTCAGGTTACACAAGCAGTAAGCAACCCTCAGGATATGTATCCGTAACGGTTTCTTCTGCCGAATTAAACGGAATGCTTTCAGATATTAAGGTTACAAATAATCAGGAAATCATGCTTCTTAGCACAAGTGACGGAAGCATCATTTACAATACCGATCCTTCTTTAATAACCACAACAATAGAATCGGGCCCCGCCTTTTCTTTATATGAAAAGATTACAAACGGCGAAGAAGTGACAAGCGGAACCTTGGATTATACAAGCGATAAAACAGGAAAGCAGATGCTTGGCTCTTATATCACTCTTCCTCAGTACGGTTGGCTTCTTTTTGTAGGAGCAGATGCAAGCGAATTATATTCACAGGCTAAGGCTGCTCAGTCTTCTATCCTTTTAGTGGGTGTAATCGTGCTTGTAGCAATCGCAGTTGTACTTGCGATTATCATTAATATTTTGACAAAGCCTTTAACAAGGGTACAGAATGCCCTTACAAAGGTTTCAAACTACGATTTAAATACAGGACGTGAAATCGAAGATCTTGAAAAGAGAGGCGATGAAATCGGTAAGCTTGCGGTTGCCACCAAGGAAGTTATCAGAATGCTTTCAGACGTTGTGGGCATCCTTAGAAACTGCAGCTCATCACTTACCCAGAGTTCAAGAGATTTGGAGCAGACTTCCGATAAGCTTGTATCCGTTACTTCAGAAAACGCACATGTTGCGGATGCTCTTTCCGGAAGTATCGATACCACCAATGTTTCAATTGAATCCGTTAACGAAGAAATCAACAAGATTGTGGGCTTAGTTGGAACAGTTTCAGAAAAGGTTTCCGAAGGAAGAAAAGACTCAGACGAACTTATCGCTTCTGCCAGTGACTTAAGCGAAAAGATTGATAAAGAAGTTGAAACAAACGTATCCACTCTTGATGAAACAGTCGAGAGCATGCAGGAAGCATTAAAGAGCTTAGAAGCTGTTGAAAAGATCAACGAGCTTGCGGATGCCATCATGCAGATTACCTCTCAGACTAACCTGTTATCACTTAATGCTTCCATCGAAGCTGCAAGAGCAGGCGAAGCAGGCCGCGGATTTGCGGTTGTTGCGGGAGAAATTGCAGCACTGGCAGACCAGTCAAAGAATACGGCATTAAACATTCAGGAAATCGTTGAAGAAAGTAACAGATCCGTTGTTAATGTAAGAGATCAGGTTAATAAGCTTATCGAGCTTGTTAAGACAGACGTTATCGATACCTTTGGTAACTTTGCTGAACAGAGCAAGCACTTTAACACAGGTATTGCTACCATTCAGGAAGCGGTTAACGCAATCGGCAATGCAATGGATGCCCTTAATTCTTCCGTTGATGAAATCGCAAGAGAAATTACGGCAGTTAACTCAGCATCTTCCGAAAACAGTTCCGGTGTTGCCGAAATCATTCAAAAGAATGAGCAGACATCAGACGTTACAAGAAACATTGAAGACCTTGCAAAGAACAGTAAGGAAAATGCCGAAAGTCTTGACAGAGTGGTTAATAAATTCGAAGTTAGATAAAGGAAAAGAGGGATGGCTAAAGGCCATCCCTTTTTTTGTTTATTTTTGACAGTATAGTCATTTCACTTTTGTTTATTTTGATGCAAAGCAGAGAAACTTTAAAAAAATATTGCACCTCACCTTTCTTTTAAGTATAATTTATCCTCGGCATAGGACTACAGTCCTAGTCCAAGGGGAACCTTTTCTTGGCACAAAGAGAGGTTATTAAAATGAATAAAAAAAGTAGAAGCATGGTTCGTGGTATTATCCTTGTAGCTTCGGTTCTAGGAATACTCATGGCCGGTACAGTTGGCTTTATCGGGTTTAGACACATTAAATCAGCATATATGGATTCTTTCAAAGAAGGATTAAAGGCTGCCGGAGTATTGATGGAAAGTGAACTTTCACATCAGTATACAGGTGATTGG
>JAILCK010000225.1 GCA_024680435.1 Lachnospiraceae bacterium | reverse complement strand
AAAAGCGCGATTGCTATAAGAGGAATTGTAAGCTGGGATAGGCCGCCTTGAAATAATTTCTTAGTTATCTTTTTCATTTTTAGCTTCTCCTCCCGCAATAGTCTTCATAACCTGTTCCTGACTTAAGTCTTTTCCTTTTAGTTCACCCACTATATTTCTGTCTCTCATGACAATAAGGCGTGAGCAGGTTCTAAGCATTTCTTCTACTTCCGAAGAAATAAAGGTAACGCTTACTCCTTCTTTGGCCAGCTTAAGCACAAGCTTTTGGATTTCAAGCTTTGTGCCAACATCAATACCTCTTGTGGGTTCATCCAAAATAAGGTAATCAGGGTGCGTAAGAAGCCATCTTGCCAAAATAACCTTTTGCTGATTTCCTCCGCTTAAAGAACCTACAGGGGTTTCTTTGCTTGCGGTTTTAATGTTTAAAACCTTAATGTATTCATCCGCAAAGGCTTCCTGTTCGCTTTTACTTATGGGCTTAAACATGCCGTTCATTACCTGCATGGCAAGGATTATGTTTTCTCTTACACTTAATTCCGCAATGATGCCGTCTCGTTTTCTGTCTTCTGCCAAATATCCGATACCGTTTTTCATTGCATCTATGGGCTTTGTGATTTTTACGTCTTTACCCTTTATTTTTATAGAACCTGAATTTACTTTATCTGCGCCAAATATTGCCCTTACGCTTTCAGACCTACCGGAACCGAGTAATCCCGTAAATCCGTTAACTTCTCCCTTTTTAATGGAAAAATCAAAGGATTTTGTCTCTGAGCTTGAAAGCCCTTTAGCTTCATATAAAACTTCCGATTCTTTGTTTTCTTTTTCTTCTGACTCTGAAAGCGCACTTAATTCGTCTAAGTCTTTACCTATCATCTTTGATACAAGTGCCACTCTCGGTAATTCTTCAATCAAATACTCGCCCACAAGCTCTCCGTTTCTTAAAACGGTGATCCTGTCGCTTACTTCGTAAACCTGCTCTAAGAAGTGGGTAACAAATATGATTCCTACTCCCTTACCCTTTAAATCTCTCATAAGGTTAAAGAGCATGTTTACTTCCTTATCATCAAGGGAAGATGTGGGCTCATCCAAAATCAAAACCTTACAATTCATATCAACCGCACGGGCGATAGCTACCATTTGCTGAACAGCCAAAGAGCAATCTCCAAGCTGCATTGAGCCTCTTGCGGGAATTCCAAGGCTTTGTAAGATTTCATCCGCACGCTTTTCTCTTTTCTTTGCATTTATAAAAGAACCTGTTTCACGTCCTATAAACATGTTTTCAGAAACGGTTAAATTGGGGCAAAGAGTGATTTCCTGATAAACCGTGCTTATACCGTTATTTTGCGCATCCTGAGGCGAACGGATAGATACAGCTTTACCTTCTAATAAAATTTCGCCTCCGTCTTTTTGATAAACTCCCGTAAGAACCTTAATAAGGGTTGACTTACCGGCCCCGTTTTCACCCATAAGAGCATGGATTTCACCTTTTCTTAATGTAAAGTCCACACCGTTAAGCGCCAAAACTCCGGGGAATTTTTTATCTATTCCTTTCATCTGCAGTAAGATTTCTGCCTGCATAGTCTTTCCTCCTAAGAAAACGCAGCTTAAGCTGCTTTAATGAAGCCTAAGCTGCGCCTTATGGTTTCTTTTACTTATTCACCCAAACCGTAGGTGTCAATATCGTTCTGTGTTAATGCCTTAGCGTCAAATCCCTTTTCTTCGTTGATAATCTTCTTTGAAGAAACTGACTTTGTACCCTTAATGATGTCGCTGATGATCTGTGCCTGGAAAGGTGAGCACTGTCCGTCGTAGTTCCACTTTCCTGCAAGGAGTTCTCTTAATGCCCACTTATTGCAGTCAAATCCCATAACGATTACATCGCCGTCAACACCATGAGTGATACCGTGTTCGTCTAAAGCTGCAACTGCGCCCTTAGCCATACCATCGTTTTCAGCATAGATTACGTTGAAGTCTGCGCCGCTGTTGATAACGGATTCAACGATCTTTTTAGCTTCTGCTTCATCCCATGTAGCTGTCTGCTGAACAACCTTGTTCATCTTACCTGATGCAAACTGTTCGTCCAAAGCACCGGTACGTCCGATCTGAGCATCTGAACCCATAGCACCCTGAATGTGAACTACGTTGTAAACATCGAGTTTCTGGTCAAGCAACCAGTTAACTGCTGTTTCGCCTTCTTTAGCCATGTCAGATACAACTGCTGCTTCATAGAGGCTTTCATCAACATCGATCATACGGTCGAATAAGAAAACTTTAATTCCGGCTTCTTTAGCCTTCTTTAAAACTTCGTCCCAGCCTGTTGTTTCTGCTGCAGAGATTAAAAGGTAGTCAACGCCTTCTGTGATAAATCCCTGAGCTGCCTGAAGCTGTTCATCGTTCTTGATGCTGTAAGCTGTCTTTAAATCATAGCCGTTTGCTGCTGAGAAAACTGCTTCCATATCCTTAACGTTTGCTTCACGATAACCGGATTCTGAAGGGGGGTTGTTAACAACACCGACTTTGATGTTTCCGCCCTTAGCAGCGCCGCCCTTTGCTCCGCAAGCACTGAGCACGCATGCTACAACAAGTAATCCCGCAAGTAACATTGATTTAAACTTTCTCATTTTTTGCTTCCTCCTTCTGTGGCCACCACGGCCGTCTGAATTAACCATAGCCGATTAAGACTTTTTGGTAAATTGAGGTATATTTTGAGTTGGTTAAAAATCATTTTATGTTTCTTGCGGGATTTTAAATTTGGTTAAATATTTTTTTATTTAGGTTAATTTTGATACTTTGCCCTATATTCGGAAGGGGTTAAACCAAAATTTTTCTTAAAGATATAGCTAAAGTAATGAGAGTCGTTGTACCCTACTTCCGAAGCTATTTGAGTGCTTCTTGTGTTAGTCTGGCGAAGAAGCTCTTTTGCTTTATTTAGCCTTAAATACATTAAGTACTCTGTAAAGGTCTGCCCCGTCTCCTGTGAAAAGACGGTAGAAAATCTTGAGTTACTCATGTTTACATTTTTTGCCACATCCTGAAGCATAAGATTTGGATTACTAAAGTTTGTGGACATAAAAAGCTTAGCCTTAGTAACAATGGGAGATGTGTCTTCGCTTGTGGCTTCACCCATTTCTCTTGCTCCTAAGATAACGGTCTTTTCATCGGTTCTCTCTACAAGCAAGTGCCTTATATGTCTTGCGGTTTTAAAGCTTTCATAGATTTTTTCAGGCGCCCCCACTATATCTCCTATAGCGATTCTTATGCCGCTACAATTGTTTCTTTCAAGCTCTCTTGATAAAGACGAGGCAAAAGCGTAGGCCCTTTCTTCCACATCCTCACTTGTGTTTCCAAGGACCAAAAATCTTGTGCCCACTCTTCCCTGAGAGCAAAGCACCCTTCCTTCGCTTGCATCCACCAGGTTTCTTGCGGCTTCCTGTCCTTCGCTTAAGGGAGAAAAGGCCGCATCTATCACCATATAGTAAGCCGTTGGCACAAAGCATCCTAAGTTTTTAAGCTGCATAAGTACGTTTCTTGCATCTTCCACTGCCGCTTCATCGGAGAACAAAGAACCCACAAGCTTTTCTTTTAAAAACTTATCGTCGTTTTTCATTCTGGCGCGAAGGCTCTCCGCGTGCTCAAAGGTGTTTCTTTCTGCCTTAATCTGGGCACTTACCTTGTCAAGCACCGCCTTTAATTCTTCTGCGTTAATAGGCTTTAAAAGGTATTCTCTCACTCCCAACTGAATGCACTGCCTTGCGTATTCAAACTCATCGTAGCCACTTAAAACGATTATTCCGATCCAAGGCATCTGTGCATGAAGAATCCTGCAAAGCTCGATTCCGTCCATAAAGGGCATTCTTATATCCGTAATTACGATGTCGGGGTTTGTATCCCTTATCATAGGAATTGCCATTTCACCGTCGGGAGCTTCACCTACAAGCACATAAGGAGTCTCGTCCCATGGAAAGGATTCTCTTATTCCTTCTCTTACAACTATTTCATCATCAGCCAGAAATACTTTCATTTTCAGAAATCTCCTCTTTGGTTCTTAAAGGCACTTTGAAGCTAACGGTTGTGCCGCTTTCATTACTTTCTATCTTTAGTCCGTCGGTTTGGTTGTAATATAGCCTAATTCTTAAGTTAACGTTTACAAGTCCGAATCCTCCGCCTCCGACACTTACGGAAGGCTGTCCCTTTTGCATTTTTTCAAGTAAAAGTTTTAATTGCTCGGGGCTCATGCCGCATCCTGTATCCTGTACGCTAAACTCTAAAAATCCATCCAGGGCTTTTGCAGATACTTTAATTAATCCGCCTCCTCGTTTTATCTTAATTCCGTGGTAAAGGGCATTTTCAACAAGGGGCTGCACTAAGAGCTTAAGTATAAAGGAATCGCCTATTTCATCAGGGATATCGATTTCATAATTCAAAATGTCTCTGTATCTTGTTTGCTGAATCTTTAAATATCCTTCGATATGTTTCTTTTCCTGGCTT
Source organism: Lachnospiraceae bacterium (assembly GCA_024680435.1). Taxonomy (GTDB): domain Bacteria; phylum Bacillota; class Clostridia; order Lachnospirales; family Lachnospiraceae; genus UBA1258. The sequence continues at coordinate 195 of JAILCK010000225.1, read as the reverse complement.
ATTGGAATCCAATCAGCACCGGAAGATAAGCTGATTCTAAAAAAGTCGCTTAGTGCGCTTGTTAATTGAATTACTTCCCCCATATCCCCGGCCTCTGCCTTCCAGACAATGGCATCTAAGGTGTTATAAAGAAAATGCGGGTTAATCTGCGCCTGAAGAGTGCGAAGTTCTGCCTTTCTTAAAGTCTTTGCATCA
>JAILCK010000125.1 GCA_024680435.1 Lachnospiraceae bacterium | reverse complement strand
TTATGACTATGAAACCTTTGGAAAGAAGCTTATCGATGTAGCCATAAAGGCTGCGGAAGGCGAAGAAGTAAGCAGCCTTAACCCTATTACCCCTCATTTGGTGGTGAGAGAATCAAGCGCTGCGTTAAGATAAACAGTGTATAATATTTAAGTGACATTTAAGGGCTTTGGGATAAAATTTCCCAAAGCCCTTTTGCGCTTTAAAGTGACCTTTAGTGAAAAAGAAACAAAACAGGCATAGCCCGATTGTTGATATTCAACAAATCTGCAACCGCTTTCAAGAAAAGGGGTTGACCATCGTGTACAAGATGCTTATTATGAAGTTAGTGAAACCGATTGCAATTAGTCAATATATATCACGAGTTTTATAAACGAGGAATAAAAATGGGTAAAAAAGACAAAACGAGCGTAGCAGTAGCGCCTGTGAGAAAGAAGAATTTCTTTCAGCTTTTGTGGAAATACAGAGTACTTACTCTTATGTGCATTCCCGCAATTGTATTTTTCTTTATGTTTTCTTACATGCCAATGCCCGGTATTTGGGTAGCATTCGTTAAGTACAACTATCGTAAGGGAATTTTCGGAAGTAATTTTGTAGGTCTTCAAAACTTTGAATTCCTGGCTCAGTCAGGTAAGCTTTGGAGCTTAACAAAAAATACAATTCTATATAACATAGCCTTTATTCTTTTGGGAAACTTCTTGGCAGTGTTCATGGCAATACTCCTAAATGAAATGGCTTCAAAGATCTTTAAGAAGACAGCGCAGACAATGATGTTTTTGCCTTACTTCATTTCACAGGTTTTGGTAGGCGTCCTTGTTTACAACCTCTTAAATTATGACACAGGTTTTGTTAACACAATCTTAGTTAAGATGGGTCTTGAAAGATGGCAGCCATACGCCGATCCCCATGTATGGCCGGTACTTTTGGTTATCATTTATTTGTGGCAGCAGACAGGATACAGTTCGGTAGTATATTTTGCTTCGATAATGGGTATCGACGGAGAAATCATTGAAGCCGCCAGAGTTGACGGAGCAAATGCTTTCCAGAAGATAAGATACATCATCTTACCTTGCTTAAAGCCTACGGTAGTAATTCTTCTTTTGTTTGCACTTGGCGGAATTGTAAAGGGTAACTTCGGATTGTTCTATAACATTATCGGTACAAACTCGATGCTTTACGATACAACGGATATTATCGAGACCTTCGTTTACAGAGCTACCATGACAGACTTTAACTTCTCAACCGCATCTGCAGTTGGTTTGTATCAGTCGGTTATCGGATTTGTAATCGTTATGGTAGTCAACTTCGTTGTTAAGAAGATCGAGCCCGACTATTCATTATTCTAAGCTGTTAGGAAAATACGGAGAAAATTATGGCAAAGAAAAAAGATTTGGACTTGGCTTCAAGTTCTGCGAAAGTTAGATTAGGAATTTCAGACATAATCATACGAGGCTTTGGTTATTTTATAACTACCTTTTATGCATTGGCCTGTATCTTTCCTTTCTTGATAATCCTTGGAAGTTCATTTACTTCCGAAAGCTATTTAAACAGATATGGTGTACAGCTTATACCTCATGATTTTACATTGGAAGCTTACAGAGCTATCACAAAGAGCGGTCTTATTTGGAAATCGTACATATTAACGATTGCTCTTACCGGTATAGGTACATTGGTAGGTCTTTCAATTATCGCGATGACAGGGTACGCCCTTCAAAGAAGAGACTTTCCTTTCAGAAATGTAATTTCTTTCTACATTTACTTCACAAGTCTTTTCGCAGCGGGCCTTGCACCTTACTACTTGTTAATGACACAGACATATAAATTAAAAGACAGTTACTTTGCGGTGCTTTTACCTCTTATGATGTCGCCGTGGCTGATAATACTAATGAAGAACTTCGTTAAGAGTATTCCTCATGAGATTACGGAGTCCGGTAAGATAGACGGCGCGGGAGATATGAGAATTTTCGTGTCCCTTATCCTTCCCATGTTAAAGCCCGCACTTGCAACAATCGGCTTGTTCTTGGCTTTAGGTTACTGGAATGAATGGTATCAGTCATCACTTTTCTTAAGTTCAAGAGTGGATGTAAAGCCTTTACAGTACATGCTTTATGAAACTGTAAACAAGACAGATGCATTAAAGCAGACAGTAGCAGGACAGTATGTCGTTATTACGGATATACCTTCGAACACCATTAAGATGGCCACAGCGATGTTGGCTACAGGTCCTATCGTGTTGTTATATCCCTTCGTACAGAGATATTTCATCAGCGGTATCACAGTCGGTGCCGTTAAGGGTTAACTTGATTATTGCATTCACGAATGGTCGTGCATGTTAATAATATACACACAAACTATATAGTGGAGGAAAACAAAATGAAAAAGAAATTGTTTGCAGTACTTCTTGCAGCAAGCATGGTTCTTGGTCTTACAGCATGTGGCGCTAAAGAAGCACCCGCTTCTAAAGCTGAAACAAAGACCGAAACCACAACAGAGCAGTCAAGCGCTTCTGAAGAAGCAGCTCCTGCTATCGACACATCCGAACATGTAAAGATTACATACATGTTTACAGGATCTAAGCCCGAAGGCGCTGCTATGGATCGTTTCATGGAAATGAACGACAAGCTCAACGAGATCCTTACCGAGAAGTGCAATGCAGAACTTGAATTTTACTGGATTGGCTGGACTGATTATCTTTCAGTTTACAACATGACAATCGCAGCTATGGATGGTTCTATCGACCTTATCGGTACAGCTTCCGACTGGTTGGATGCATGGCCTAACGCAAAGAACGGTGCGTTCCTTGAATTAACAGAAGATATGTTAAAGACATATGCGCCTCAGACATGGGCATCTGTTCCTGCAGAAAACTGGGAACTTTGTAAATATGACGGAAACATTTACTTAATGCCTGAAGATAACTACGCACAGTGGACAAACCACGGCTTTATCTATCGTGCAGACTGGGCTGAAAAGGCAGGTCTTGCTAACGGCGTACACAGCTGGGAAGACATGACAAAGTACTTTGAATACACAACAGCAAATGCTGATGCTCTTGGCATTAAGCAGGCTTGGGATTCAGACGGTACACAGAATACACAGTTAGCTTCCGGTTGGGTAGCTTCACACACAAACTTCGTACCCATCGACGGTATCTGCTCTTCAGCTTTATGGGGTGGCACAAAGGATGACCTTTACACAATCGTTACTCCTGCTTACACAGATACAGACATGATGGTTGAATACGCTAAGATGATGAAGTCTTGGAACGATATGGGTGTTTGGAAGAAGGATGTTCTTAACAACACAACTTCTACAAACAGAGATGACTACCGTGTAGGTTTGGTAGCTGCAGAACAGCACCACACACAGACATGGACAGACCTTTGCTCACCCACTCCTTCAAACAAGATTTACCAGGATGATCCTAATGCAAAGTCAGGTTTCTTCTACTTTGGTGAAGAAACAAAGAACGTAGTTGCACTTTCAATCACTCACGGTGCTATGGCAGTTTCTGCAGCATCTAAGAACCCTGAAAGAGCACTTATGGTTTACGATTTACTTAGAAACGACGAAGCTTGCTACCGTCTTATCAACTACGGTATTGAAGGCGTTTCTTATGAAATCGATGAAAACGGTTACAGACAGAACCCTGAAGGCTACAACCCTGATACAGATAACGTAGGCGGAGCTACCTCATGGTGGTGGGGACGTAACGACAATCTTGAACTCAGATCTGCTGACAGAGCTTGGGATCAGATTGAAGCTCTTTACGATGAATACGACAAGATTAAGATCAACTATCCTTACGGACAGTTCATTCCTAACTGCGATACTATCCAGGGTAAGATTGATAACTGTAACGAACAGTTTGGTAACTACATGAAGCAGATTTCCTTCGGTTTGTACACAGGTACAGCAGAAGAAATCGTTGCTGAAATGCAGGCAGCTTTGAAGGCAGCAGGCATCGAAGATGTTACAGCTGAATTACAGGCTCAGATTGATGCTTTATACAAATAAGCATTATTAAATGATAATCTTGAGGGTACTGATTCTGACTTAGGGGTCAGTACCCTTAAATTATGTAAAAAATGGGAAAATGACTATGAATACTTTTGAAGTTGAAGACAATTTTTATTTAAACGGAAAGCCTTTTAAAGTAATCTCCGGTGCGGTTCACTATTTTAGAGTTGTGCCTCAGTATTGGAGAGACAGGCTTGAAAAATTAAAAGCAATGGGATTAAACACCGTAGAAACTTACGTACCTTGGAATATGCACGAAGCAAAGAAAGGTGTCTTTAACTTTGAGGGCATTCTTGATATTGAGAAGTTTATTAAGATTGCAGAAGAATTAGGGCTTTATGTCATCGTCCGCCCCTCTCCATATATTTGCGCGGAGTGGGAATTCGGAGGCCTTCCCGGATGGCTTTTAAAAGAAGACGGAATGAGATTAAGAGTAAGCTATAAGCCATTCCTTGAATCATTTGAAAAGTATTACGATGAATTAATGCCTCGCCTTGTGCCTCATCAGATTACACATGGCGGAAACATCATTTTGATGCAGATTGAAAACGAATACGGATACTATGCAAACGATAAAGATTACATGGTATTTATGCGCGATTTGCTTAGAAGAAAAGGCATTGACGTGCCCCTTATGACAAGTGATAATCCTGTCACGGAAAACATCCTTGGAGGCATGGTGGAAGGCGCCCTTCCCGTTGGTAATTTTGGCTCAAAAACAAAAGAAAAATTTGAAGTATTGAGGAAACACACTGACGGACCTTTAATGTGCGGAGAATTCTGGGTGGGCTGGTTTGACCACTGGGGAAACGGTGGACACATGCGAGGAAATCTTGAAGAGTCCTGTAAAGATTTAGACGACATGCTTTCACTTGGAAGTGTAAATATCTACATGTTCCAGGGTGGCACAAACTTCGGATTTATGAACGGCTCAAACTATTATGATGAGCTAACTCCTGATGTTACTTCCTATGATTACGATGCTCTTTTGACAGAAGACGGTCAGATAACTGAAAAATACAGAAGATATCAAAAGATTATCTCAAAATATGCGCCCATTCCTGAAGTAAAGCTTTCAATGGATATTAAGAGAAAAGCATACGGCAAATTAAAGTGTATGGAAAAGGTTAGCTTGTTTAATACACTTACCGACATTTCAAAGCCTTATGTTTCAAAATTCCCGATTTCAATGGAAAGGCTTGATCAGTCTTACGGTTACATTCTTTATAAGACAAAGCTTAGAACGGAAGAAAAGATTTCTAACTTACGACTTTGGGAAGCTAACGACAGAGCAAACATATTTGTTAATGAAAAGCCTGTTTGCACACTTT
>JAILCK010000096.1 GCA_024680435.1 Lachnospiraceae bacterium | reverse complement strand
TTGTATAAACGTATTCGGTAATGCCCTTTCCCGCAAAGATATCATTAATCTTACCAACTGCGAGCACGTCTTTTCCTGCTTCTTTTAACTGATCAAGCATGGTAACCGACGGGGGTTCAAGAGAAAAATCATGACGATGTGATGTACGTGTGTAATTACCGTTTGAACCGATGAAAGGTCTTGCGATTACACGTCCAACGCCATGTTTTCCAACCAAAATCTTACGTGCCTTACGGCAAATGTCATAAAGCTCTTCCAAAGGGACCACATCCTCGTGAGCCGCAATCTGGAATACAGAATCCGCTGAAGTATAGACAATCAAATCACCGGTCTTTACATGCTCATCGCCGTAATCTTTAATAACTTCGGTACCGGAATAAGGCTTATTACAAAGAACACCTCTTCCAACAGCCTTAGAGAATTCATCCAAAACATCCTTGGGAAATCCGTCAGGGTATGTGGGCATAGGGGAAAGTGACTGAACACCTGCTATTTCCCAGTGACCCAAAGTGGTATCTTTACCCTTTGAAACTTCGGTGCATCTGCAGTAAATACCTGAGGGATTTTCTTCCTTTGGAAGCAAATCTACACCGTCAATATTGTATAAGCCCATTTTTCGAAGATTGGGAGCTTCAAAAAACTTGCTTGTAGCTACGCTTCTGACAGTGCTTGCGCCTTCATCGCCAAAGTCTTTGGCATCGGGCATTTCACCGCATCCGTAGCTATCTAAAACGATAAGAAAAACTCTTTTCATTCCAATAAACCTCCTTTATGGTAAAACCTATTCTATTATACCATAGCAGGCAGTTTTTTATTTCTTAAACTTGAATAAAAATTCGGTTTCCTCTTCTTTGTAAACCCATAAAATCAAAACAATAAGTAAAATGACAGAAACCGTTACGTAAATGTCTGCTACGTTAAATCTCGGAAAATTAACGGGTACAAAATAAAAGAAATCAATTACGTATCCCTGTCTGACTCTGTCAATTAAATTTCCGATTGCACCGCTTATCAAAAGAAGAAAACTGATTCTTAAGCCCAAGTATCTTTTAGCGGCAGGAATCCTTAAAAATTCAATTATGCATCCAATTAAAACCAGGGATGTAAGAACAATCAAAAATCCCTGCTTTCCAAGGAAGCTTGAAAAAGCAGCCCCTGTATTTTCAAGATACTCAAGCTCAAATACATTCTTAATGATTACGGCGTTTTGATTTCCCTTTAAAGCACTCTGGGCCAAAATCTTTGTTACCTGATCTAAGGCCACCAAAGCAATTGCTAAGACTGCATAAATAACCGTGCTCATTGATTTTTTCATAACCGTACCTACCTATACTCTAAAATACAAAAAATCGGCACCCGCGTACGCAAGTGCCGATTCGCATTAAATCTTACTGTTCTGCGTCCTTAATTGAGAAACTGATACGTCCCATCTTGTCTTTACCAAGACACTTAACTGTTACCTTATCTCCTAATGTAAGAACATCTTCTACATGGTCAATTCTTTCTTTAGCAATCTTAGAAATGTGAACCATGCCTTCTTTTCCAGGTGCGAATTCGATAAATGCGCCAAACTCCTTAATGCTTACGACCTTTCCTTTGTAAAGCTTTCCTTCTTCAAAGTCGGAAACGATTGTCTGAATGAGTTCTACTGCTTTATCTATCATTGCTGTGTCTGTACCGCATACAGAAACCTTACCGTCGTCTGTGATGTCGATCTTAACATCTGTCTGAGCAATGATTGCATTAATTGTCTTACCCTTCTGTCCAACAACATCACCAATCTTTTCAGGATCGATCTGAATTGAAACAATCTTGGGTGCATATTCGTTAACTGTAGCTCTGGGAGCTGCAATTGCGGGCTTCATGCAGTTGTCCATGATGAAGAGTCTTGCATCACGGCAACGAGCGATAGCGCCTTCTACGATAGGTCTTGTAAGACCGTGAATCTTAATATCCATCTGGATAGCTGTGATACCTTCTGTTGTACCGGTTACCTTAAAGTCCATGTCTCCGAAGAAGTCTTCAAGACCCTGGATATCGGTAAGAAGCACGAAGTCATCATCTGTATCGCCTGTAACAAGACCACAAGAAATACCGGCTACCATAGCCTTAATGGGAACACCTGCAGCCATGAGTGACATACATGATGCACATGTTGAACCCATTGATGTAGAACCGTTTGATTCAAATGTTTCGGATACGCAACGGATTGCATAAGGGAATTCTTCTTCTGAAGGAAGTACGGGAAGAAGTGCTCTTTCTGCCAATGCTCCGTGACCGATTTCTCTACGTCCGGGTCCTCTGCTTACCTTTGTTTCACCAACTGAGTAAGCGGGGAAATTGTAGTGGTGCATGTATCTCTTTGATACAACGTTTTCATCAAGTCCGTCTACCTTCTGAACTTCTGACAAAGGAGCGAGTGTACATACATCGCAGATCTGTGTCTGTCCACGGGTAAACATTGATGAACCGTGTACTCTGGGGATGATATCAACTTCAGCGGCAAGAGGTCTGATCTGTGTGATTTCTCTTCCGTCGGGACGCTTGTGGTCCTTTAAAATCATCTTACGAACTGTCTTCTTTTCGTACTGATAAACAGCTTCACCTAAAATTGCAAGCCATTCTTCGTTATCGGCAAAAGCTTCTTTTAACTTTTCTGTGATAACACGAATGTTTTCTTCTCTAACCTGCTTTTCATCTGTAAATACTGCAACTTCCATTTCTTCGGGAGTTACGATTTCTTTCATCTTTGCAAACATTTCTTCAGGGATGGCGCAGCTTGCATATTCATGCTTCTTCTTACCAACCTTTGAAACGATATCTTCGATGAAAGCGATTACTGTCTGGTTAACATCGTGAGCCTTGTAGATAGCTTCCAAAATCTTATCTTCGGGAACGATCTTTGCACCGGCTTCAATCATGATTACTTTCTGCTTTGTTGAAGCAACGGTCATCTGAAGGTCGCCGTTCTTCCACTGTTCCTGTGTAGGGTTGATGATGAATTCTCCATCAATCATACCTACCTGAGTCATGGCGCAGGGGCCATCGAAAGGAATGTCTGAAATACAAGTTGCGATTGCTGAACCAAGCATTGCTACAAGCTCGGGACGGCATTCGGAATCAACTGACATTACCATGTTGTTAAGTGTTACGTCGTTACGATAGTCCTTAGGGAACAAAGGTCTCATGGGACGGTCGATAACACGGCTTGTAAGGATGGCATTTTCAGATGCCTTACCTTCTCTTTTGTTAAAACCTCCGGGAATCTTTCCTACTGCGTAAAGCTTTTCTTCGTATTCTACTGAGAGAGGGAAGAAATCAACTCCTTCTCTGGGTTCGTCGGATGCTGTAGCGGTTGATAAAACTGTTGTATCACCGTAACGCATGAATGCGCATCCGTTTGCCTGCTTAGCTACACGGTTGATGTCAACTCTTAATGTACGGCCCGCAAGTTCCATTGTGAATGTGTCAAACATATTCAATTCTCCTTTTTTGTTTTTCGGAGTAGAAGATGCCGAAACTACTGATTGTACCCGGAAATTTTCCGAAGACAATCAGTGGTCTCGGATGCAAACTTCTACTCAATTTTTAATTATAACACATTTAAATTAATCGCCAAAGAAATGACTAAAGGGTGGATTAAAAACCCACCCTCTTGTGATTTCATTACTTTCTAAGACCAAGCTTAGCGATTAAAGCACGATATCTTTCGATATCTGTTTTCTGAAGGTAGTTAAGAAGACCACGTCTCTGACCGATCAACATGTACATACCTCTTGCAGAATGGTTATCGTTGGGGTTTGCCTTAAGATGGTCTGTAAGTTCAGCGATACGAGCGCTAAGTACTGCGATCTGTACTTCAGGTGAACCTGTATCTCCTTCTTTTCTGGCATATTCCTTCATGATAGCCTGTTTCTTTTCTTTTGAAATCATCTGCTTTTTCCTCCTGTATTTCTAAAATCGCCGATTCCAAAGCAAAAAGTTGGAGTATCTTTAAACCTTGGAAAGGGTTAGTTACAAGTCTGCACATAAACACAGACCTTGTGTATCTTAACACAAGGCCTGTAAAAAATCAAGTGTTATCGGATTTTAGTACATTCCGCCCATTCCTGCACCGCCTGCGGGCATTGCGGGAGCGGGTTCTTTGATTGTTGCAACTGCAGCTTCTGTTGTTAAGAATGTGCTTGCAACTGATGTAGCATTCTGAAGGGCTGTTCTTGTAACCTTTGCGGGATCAAGAATTCCTGCCTTAACCATGTCTACATATTCTTCCTTGTAAGCATCAAAGCCGACACCTACTTCCGATTCTCTTACCTTATTAATGATTACGGCGCCTTCCAGACCTGCATTGTAAGCGATGTGGTATAAAGGAGCTTCCATAGCCTTTAATACGATGTTTGCACCTGTCTTTTCATCACCTGAAAGTGAATCGGCAAGCTTCTTAACTTCTTTTGATGCGTGAATGTAAGCAGATCCGCCACCGCAGATGATACCTTCTTCAACAGCTGCACGTGTAGCTGCCAAAGCATCTTCCATACGAAGCTTTGCTTCCTTCATTTCTGTTTCTGTTGCGGCACCTACGCGGATAACTGCAACACCGCCTGATAACTTGGCAAGTCTTTCCTGTAACTTTTCTTTATCAAAGTCTGAAGTGCTCTTTTCAATCTGAGACTTAATCTGAGCGATTCTTCCCTGAACTGCTGCTTTGTCGCCTGCACCGTCAACGATAACTGTGTTTTCTTTCTGAACCTTAACTGATTTAGCACGTCCAAGCTGTGAAAGCTGAGTTTCTTTTAAGTCAAGGCCAAGCTCTGAAGAAATAACCTGTCCGCCTGTAAGAATAGCGATATCTTCAAGCATCTGCTTTCTTCTGTCTCCGTATCCGGGAGCCTTAACGGCTACTACGTTAAATGTTCCTCTTAACTTGTTTACGATAAGAGTTGTAAGTGCTTCGCCTTCAACGTCTTCAGCAACGATTAAAAGCTTAGCGCCTGCCTGAACGACCTGTTCAAGAAGGGGAAGGATTTCCTGGATGTTTGAAATCTTTTTATCGGTAACAAGAATGTAAGGATCGTCAAGAACAGCTTCCATCTTATCCATATCTGTTGCCATGTATGCTGAAATGTAACCACGGTCAAACTGCATACCTTTTACAAGTTCAAGTTCTGTTTCCATGGTCTTTGATTCTTCGATTGTGATAACGCCGTCGCCTGAAACTGTTTCCATAGCCTTTGCTACCATTTCGCCGACCTGATCGTCACCTGCAGAAATAGCTGCAACTCTTGCGATGTGCTCAGAACCGTTAACCTTCTGGCTCATTGACTTAATGGTTTCAACAGCCTTATCGGTTGCCTTCTTCATACCTTTTCTAAGTACGATGGGGTTAGCACCTGCGGCTAAGTTCTTCATTCCTTCATTGATCATTGCCTGAGCCAAAACTGTTGCTGTAGTGGTACCGTCACCTGCTACATCGTTTGTCTTTGTGGCAACTTCTTTAACAAGCTGAGCTCCCATGTTTTCAAAGGGATCTTCAAGTTCGATTTCTTTTGCGATTGTAACACCGTCGTTTGTAATCAAAGGAGCGCCGTATGACTTATCAAGCACTACGTTTCTTCCTTTGGGGCCTAATGTAACTCTGACTGTATTGGCAAGTTTGTTAACGCCTTCTTCCAAAGCTTTTCTGGCGTCTGCCGAATATTTAATATCTTTTGCCATTTTTCATTCCTCCCGATTAGTCAATTACAGCAAGGATGTCATCCTGCTTGCAAATAATATATTCTTCTTCATCAAGTTTAACTTCGGTTCCTGAGTACTTGGAGTAAATTACCTTATCTCCTACCTTAACCTGCATCTTAACTTCTTCGGTTCCGGGACCTACAGCAACAACTTCAGCCTGCTGGGGCTTTTCCTTATTTTGACCGGGAATAACGATTCCGGATTTAGTTGTCTCTTCAGCGACAAGCTGCTTTAAAACTACTCTGTCATTAAGTGGTGTTAACTTCATAAGACCGCCTCCTGTTTGTCTTTATATTTATTAGCACTCGCTTTATCTGAGTGCTAATTCTTTTCACATATACATTTATAATCCCCTTCGCTTTATAATGCAAGGGGATTTTTGCCTTTTAATACATTTTTTATAAACGTAAAAAATCCTTCCAAAAATGTGGAAGGATTTTCTTCATTTTCCTTTATGGAAATTTCTTTTTGCCACGTACTGACTTTCATCCGCTTTTGAAATCAAATCTCTTATATTATTGTCTTCGGCGGTTATGCTTGCTACCCCTAAGCTTATGGTGATATCAAAAGGAAGATCCATTTCTTCTTTCACCTTTTTTGCATTATCCGATAGCTTTTTTCTAAAGAAATCTATTTGATCTGCAGATGCACCGGGAGTCACAATTACAAACTCGTCTCCCCCGAGTCTTCCAAGCACATCTGAATTTCTGAAGGTCCTTTTAAGTATCTGGGCTTGGGCGATTATTGCCTTATCTCCAAGCTTATGGCCGTATGTATCGTTAATGCTCTTTAAGCCGTTCATATCCCCAAAGAAAACGCTTCCTAAAGTACCTGTCTGTACGGCTAAATCTATGTTCTTTTGGCCAATATCAAGAACGCCTCTTCTGTTTAAAAGTTGGGTAAGTTCATCGGTTTTAGACTGCTTTGAAAAAACAAGTCTTTCGTTCTTTGCTTCTTTATACTTTGCGGAAAGCCTGCTGTTTTCGGTTAAAGCCGCAGAATAGTCGTAGGCTCTTGAGTAAACATTTGAAATAAGCTTCAAATACAAAGTATTAAGCGCCTGGTCAAAAATCTTTTCTTTAAAGATTGCATATCCGTAATGTGTGGTCTCAAAGAAAATGGGATGCACAAGGAAAACGCTTGATTCCTTTGTTTTAAACATATCGGAAGCTGCAAGCTCCTTAATGGGAGAAAAGCTTTTATGCGTGGAATAATCGTATATTTCTTTATCAAGGTCTACGCTTACAATTTGATGAGCTCTTCTTGGAAGATTTACGCATCTTATATTCTCTGTATTTATCTTTGAATCGTATAAAACAATGTCTAATGCTGACACACTGCTTTTTATTGTTTCAAGCAAAGGCTTTGCCACCTTGCTTAAATCATCAAGGCTCTTATATGCCTGAGAATTACTTATAAGAAAATATATCTTTGATAATTCTATGCTTCCGGCAAAAGCATCTATTGTGTAGCCTTCTTTAATGGGCTTATTGTAGTCTTTTACTTCCGTTTTCTTTTTATGGCATCCGCAGGATTCGCTGTACACAGGCTTTAAAGAAACCTTTACGCTCTTACTTGTTTCCTTTCCCGTAAGCTTATCAAGCATTAGCTCTGCACATACTCTTCCCTGTCCGTACACATCCTGGTCTATGGAAGATAAAATCGGTGTATAGGTCTTTGCCGATTCGCTGTTATCAAAGCCAAAAACCTTTACTTCCTCGGGAATTTTAACTCCGTATTCTTTTAACACTTCCATTGAGCCAAGAGCCATTCTGTCGTTTGCGCACACCAAGGCATCAAAATCTATATCATTCTTTGATTTGTATACTCTTTTAAACTCTTTAACAGAATTTTGGAAAGTAAAGTCCCCCATGATAATGGGGCCTAAGGGAAGGTGGTTATCCTTCATGGCTTTAATAAAGGCATCAAGCCTTTCTTCCCCTTCAGTAGACTTTGTAAGCCCTGCCGAAAAGAAAGCAATCTTTTTACAGCCATGTTCTCTCTTTAAGTGACTGACCACATCAAAATAAGACTGTTCACAAGATGTATATGTATAGGAATTATCAAAAGAAAGGGGCAATTTAATAGCCATTGAAACAATGGGCTTTGAAGACAGATGGCTTAATTCATCCGCAAGTACATCGGGAGGCGTGGAAGAAACATATTCCGCCGAAATCACAATAACACCGTCTATTTCCTTTGAGCCTGCCAAATGTGCATTCATCCAATACTGTTCTTCGCACATTCCCGCAGTATCGTTTGCCGTACGTGTTTGCAAGACAACGACATTAACGTCCTTGTCTTTATAAAAATCGATTATTCCTCTTAATGCATCCTCGGAATAATCCCCAAATATATTCCTTATCAGTACGGCCACATTCTTCACTATTTTACCTCTTATACTCTCTTCATCTTATCATTTGGATGTTTTCTTAGAATTATAAATGGGGTCCAAGGTTTAAGTATTGTTTCGAGACCCGCTCTCGCTTAGGCCGTCTCCGCTTCGCTCCGGTCGGGTCAAAGCCAAGGTCCCCCGGACCTTGTTCCCCGCACTAGCGGCCGCAGGCTATAAAGAAGCCTGCTCACTAAACTCGCCGTTCCTTACAGTCCGGCTCGTTAAGTGCCGAGGCTCCATAAAGTCTCGAATACAATACTTAAACCTTGGACCCCTAAATAGTTACAAACCAATAAAAATAAGAGCCAATTAATAAGTCAAATAAGGGTTATGCCCAGACAAACCAAATGAATAAATATCCGATAATAACTGCTGTCATGGTAAAAGGAATACCAATCTTAAAGAAATCTTTATTCGTTACAGTATAGCCTTCTTTTCGAAGTATTCCCATGCCCGCAACGTTTGCGGATGCTCCGAAAGGAGTGATGTTTCCGCCGAGGGTTGCGCCCGAAAGTAAGCCAAAGTATAAAACAATGGGGTCGATTCCAAGCTTTATGGCAATGCCCTGTACAACAGGAAGCATGGCCGCAACATATGGAATGTTGTCTATGAAAGCAGAAAGTATAACCGATGCAAACACAATGATTGTGTAAAGTAAGAATACGTTTCCGTTACCGATTGATGCAAACCAGCCTGCGATTGCATCGATAATGCCTGCTTCTGTGATCGAAGCAATAACAATGAACAAACCGCAAAGCATACCGATTGTGGCATAATCCATTTCCTTTAAAACAAGTTTGAAAGGATTTGCACCTTTTTTCTTTATACAGCTTCTGATTACGTCAATAATACAAAGGGTCATACAAATAATTCCGTTCTTTAAATCGTCTATAACAGGGATTGTAAAGAAGGAAGCTATTATCAAAGAAACAATTACCCCAAGCAAAAAGAGCCCCGGAACCTTATCTTCCACAGGTGTAAGCTCGCCCTTTTCGATAGGTTCTTTGTGCTTTTTAAATATGTTCCATAAGATTACAACAGTTCCTGCGGCTCCAAGCTCAACTGCCCAGAAAATAGAGAACTTTCCGTGCCAGAAAATGAAGTCGTTAAAGGTCATGTTGGCATATCCGCCAAGAAGAATGGATGTTGTGTCTCCCACAAGTGTAGCTGCGCCTTGTAAGTTAGAAGAAACCGCTATGGAAATAATAACGGGAACAGGGTTAATCTTCATTTTCTTGCAGATTGCAAGGCCTACGGGAGCTACCATCAAAACTGTAGCAACATTATCAAGAAAGGCTGAAATTATACCTGAAAATACAGCCAATGCAACGATTGCTGTTGCGGCATTTGGAACCTTCATAAGCATCATGTCTGAAAGTCTTGAAGGCATTCCGCTTTCTATAAATAAGCTAACGATACCCATGGTGCCGGCTATCATCATTATTACATTCCAGTTTATGGCGCCAAACACATTTCCCAAAGGAAGAACGCCTAAAATTACCATTAAAGCCGCTGCGGATAAAGCTATCCACACACGATACTTGCTGAATGCAAGCATTCCAACGTACATAAGTACAAAAATAATAAGTGCTGTTATCATACTCTCTCCTCTTTAAACAATATAAAACCGGATATAGATTTCTATATCCGGCAATATAATCAACCTTTCCAATCAAGTAAAGAAGTTGATTTTTGAATCTTTTGCTTCATGGTGTAGGCAAATGCTTCAAATGCCATTACATCCATCTTCGCCCATTCATCTCCCATTCTTTGCATGATTTCTCTTGTGGGAAGTGATAAGAAATTAAGCATCTGCTCGGGATCGTATCCCTGAATGCTTGTTATGGGAGTGTTGTCTCCAAGATAAGCCTTGGTGGCATCCGCAATAAACTTCTTTTCTCTTTCTAAGTTTTCTTTAGCTTCTTTTTCGTCTTTATTTTCCAGCATTCTCTTTAATGCCAGAAGATTATCCATATCGCTCATATGTCCTCCGTCCCCGTTAATGGTTCACACACTGATTACTTTATCACAAAACAATTAATGATTCTATAACGAGTTTCTAGAATAAGTCAACAAGGTCAGAGAACCTATCTATAGTGTAATCGGGGGTATCTACACTTCCGAATCCGTACTTACAAAATACAAATTTTAGGCCCGCTTTCTTTGTGGCTTCATAGTCTCCAAGCGTGTCTCCTATGTAGACGGTTTCTTTTAAATAAAGGTTGTTTCTTTTGCATATAAGCAAAATGTTTTCATCCTTTTGAAGGCCTGTGTGTCCAAAGCACTCATAGTCTTTGATAATATCCGTTAGGCCGTTTTTACGCATCACAAGCTCGATGTATCCGTCCTGACAGTTACTTACTATGAAAAGATTGTACATATTTTCAAGCTTATGCATGGTTTCTTTCATGCCCTCGTAAGATAAATCTTTTTCATTTTCTTCCAAGGCATCATGTTCATATTTGCAGCAAGCCTTAAGAATGTCAGCTTTAACCACAGGGTCAATGTCTCCGAATAAATCATCCGCAATAACGTCCATGGGCTTTCCAAATTCTTTTTGTAAAGTCTTATCGGTTATTACATGCTTTTTTAATTCTTCAATCGGACCTTCATTTACTGCCTTATTCCAAGCCGTTGCCACAACGGGCGTTGAATTCCAAAGTGTTCCGTCAATGTCAAAAATAAGATTTTGCATCAAAACTCCTTATAAACCAAAATATGAGATTATTCCCATAACAAATATAACTAAGATAATCACAGGAAGCACAAATGTTACATAGGGCTTAATCCACTTAGGGAATTTAACGCCCTTTCCAAGGTTTGCTTCCGAAATGAAGTTCTTAAAGCCCCAGCCGTATTTGGTGGTGCAATAAATTACATAGATTAA
>JAILCK010000363.1 GCA_024680435.1 Lachnospiraceae bacterium | reverse complement strand
ACATCCACAAAGTGAAGCCTACAGTTTCTTGTTTCATATTGCTTTAATCTTTCCTGATTTTTAGCGGAAATATCGGTATTTAAAATATAAAGTTCGTATTGGTTTTTATCAGACGAGTTTTTAATGAGCGACTTAATCGTTACTGCCATGAAACGCACATATTTATCGTCTGCGGCAAAGAAAACGGGTATAACTTTTGTTTTCTTTAAAAGCATTAAGTTAGCCTTCATCTTCAAATTTTCTCCTAAGATAAATGTATTCATATAGACAGTCATCAAACTGATCATAGCCAAAGACTTTGTGAATCTTTGTTACGTGCCATTGCTTGATATTGTCTGTATGTGGGTAAGGTAGGTAAAACAGTCTTTTTGAAAAATGCCTTACCACCGTATGCTTATGCAAAAACTTTTGGTCGTTAAACCTTTGCGGAAGCATTTTCTTTTTGGTGGTGCTTCTATAAATCGCATCCTGATCTGCAAAGAGCAGTTTCTTTTCTTTAATAAGAGCCCTTGCCTTTTTGAAAAGGCCGGTTTCTTTGCACATTTTCATGTTGAATAAAAGAACGCCCGCGTTTATGTAGTTGGGGTTAATTAAGTATTTTCCGTAGTGGTCCCTTGCGGCTGCGTACTCGTATCCTTCAATGTCTGTGTCATACAAAAGCTCAATTTCCCGATTAAACATAATGTCAGCATCAAGGTACAAAATCTTATCGGGAATTTCGTCTATCATGTCGATAAAGAGCCTTAAAAGGGTGTATGGCGAGCAATAGCACTGCTCGTTAGGGCACTTTGAAAACTCCTTCATGTAAATGTCTGTAACATCGAGCCTATGTACTTTGTTTTCTTTGTTATACTTTTTTGATATTGCGTCAAGATAATCTGTTTTTTCTTTTGAAATCGGAACATATTCTTTCTTTAAATGCGACACATCCATTGTAAGCACGTAGACGTTAAAGGGTTCTTTACTCTTTGTGCGCTTAAAAACAGAAAGAAGGCAGGTCATTATGCCGTCAAAGACATAATCATTTCCCGAAAACAGCAGATTCATGTTTCTTCCCCCTTAACATTTTCCACATCACGCTTTACGTATTTTACAAGCTCCACGGTGTTTTTCTTTGCATTTTCGCTCATTGCGGCAAAAACACGGTCTCTTAAATCCTTCTTTTGATCCTTCATAGGAAGCGACTTATCCGCATAAAAGGGGCCCTCAATGTATGTAACCATTTTAGGGTTCTTGCCTTTCCCTTTTTGATAGGTGTCCGTAAAGCAAAAGACAGGCTTATCGTACTTTATGGGATACCTAAAGGATGGTTCCTTAAAGTTACGAATAAATGTGCAAAACGGCCAAATGTGAGCTTCCGGATAAATTGCAACCACGTGGTCCTTTCTTGCCTCTTTTTCAATCTTTTTTTCGAATGCCTTAAGTGCATGCATATCGTCAGGTAGCGGTATTGCGCCAAGGCTTGGGGTGATTTTACCAAGCACGGGAATCGAAACATTTGCAGGGTGCACTATAACGTATGCGCTCTTAGGCCTCACCAGTATCGCCGGCATAAAAGCATCTGCCACGGGGTTTGTGTGATTTCCATACAAAAAGAAACCTGTTCCCTTAGCTTCCTTAAATTTTTCCCGTCCCACTACTTTATGGCCGTACTTTAATTTCAAAAAAATAAGCCCTAAGGGCCTGGCTATCACGTAATAAAACAACCCCCGCCCTATTTTTCTCATTAAACCGCCATCGTAGTCATAATCCGCGCCGATATGCCTTGCATCAATCTTGGCCTCGGAAAATTCGTCTTCCAATTCGTTCTCGTAGTAAACGATACTACGTGTTGTGGTGTTAACATTCTCTTGCATATGAGGTATTATATCACCTCACTTTGGGTTCGGCAAGTCTTAGGGGGGATGTGGCATAATTACCCCTTTTTCATCACAGTGCATGACCTCGGCGCTTAATATATTGTTTCTCGACACGCTCTCGCTCCGTTGTGAGCGTAGCGGATACTAGGCTCATCAAGCGTCTTCGCCACTTGATTTGCCAAGTGCCGACCCTCACAAAGGGTCTCGAATACAATACATTAAGCCGCCCGGGATAGGTTCAGCAAGATTCAATAGGGCAATTATGCCACATCCACGACGCAGATTGCCTCCGATAATAAAT
>JAILCK010000327.1 GCA_024680435.1 Lachnospiraceae bacterium | reverse complement strand
GAAAAAGACCAAGCGCCCTTTATGCGTGCCACTTACATTAACCAGGCAAGAGTGCACATGGGATATCACTATCCAAGAAGTTTAACCACTGCCATGAAATCGGCCGGTTATTTTAAAAGATTTTTGGATGACTATTCATTTTGTATCCATACATCATTTGATCAAATCTATGCTACAAGCGCTGATTTTTCCTGGACTGACAGAGCTCAGTTTATAGATTTTTGCAATGCTGCGGGAATCTATTGTAAGGAAGTGCCGGTGTCTGAATACTTTAAAGATAAGATGTGTGACGGCGCCTACTTAACCAAGGAATATACTTATGACGCCTTTGTTTTAAGAGATTACTTCTTAGACTATTTTAAAGATAAAAAAGATGCAGAGTTTATATACGACGCGGAAATCGAAGAAATATATAAAGATAAAGATGAGTTTCATGTAAGCTTAAAGAAAGATGGAAATAATGTCACCCATGAAACTCCCTATATCTTAAATGCAACTTATGCAAGTGTTAACCAGATTATAAATAAGACAAAGGGAATAGATACAGAAAGTTTTAAGATAAAATACGAACTTTGTGAAATCATTCTCTGTAAGCCTTCTGATATACTTAAAAACGTTGGAATCACGGTAATGGATGGCCCATTCTTTTCTATAATGCCCTTTGGCCTTACGCCGTACCATTCTCTCACATCGGTAACATTTACGCCCCATGTGACAAGCTATGATTCCACACCAACATTTGAATGTCAAAAGGGAACTTCCTGCACAAGTGAATCGCTCTTTAATTGTAACGAGTGCCCTAATAAGCCAAAGAGCGCATGGCCTTATATGTCTCACTTGGCAGATAAATACTTAAAAGAAGAATACGCTTACGAATATGAAAAATCGCTCTTTTCCATGAAGCCGATTTTAAAGTCTTCGGAAGTGGATGACTCAAGACCTACAGCCATTAAGGTGGCTTCAAATAAACCTACATTCATAAGTGTGTTATCCGGAAAGATAAACACGGTCTATGACTTGGATGAATATTTATAGGGGATAGATATGGAAAAAGAAAAGAAATTTGTATCGCTTGTTGTATATCTTCATAACAACGAAGCAGATATCGAAAAGTTTTTTAAAACAACCGTTAGTGCTATCGCAGAGAAGTTTACACAGTACGAGCTTGTGTGCGTGGATGATGCCTGTGATGATAACACCATTTACAATCTTACAAAGTATGTAAAAGAAAACGAACTTGATGCAATGGTGAATCTTGTACATATGAGCTATTATCAGGGCCTTGAAGCATCCATGAATGCGGGAAGAGACCTTGCGATAGGAGACTTTGTATTTGAATTTGATTCATGCGTTGTGGATTATGAAAAGGACGTTTTAGGCCGCATTTATGAAAAACTTTTGGAAGGATTTGATGTGGTATCTGCGGTATCGGATTCAAGAAAGCCCTTAAGCTCAAGACTTTTTTACAGAATCTATAATGCTTCTTTAAAAGAAAAAGCAGGAAAAGTAGGCTCGGAAACTTTAAGAATTATATCAAGAAGAGCCATTAATCGCGTAAAGTCCATGGGAACATACATCCCTTACAGAAAAGCGGTTTACGCTAATTGCGGACTTAAGACATGTCGCATTGAATATAAAACAACAGACAAATCAAAAAGAGGTAAAAAGACTTCAGAGAGATTTTCTCTTGCCTTTGATTCATTTATTTACTTTACGGATGCTTTAGAGAGATTATCAAAGATTCTTTGCGGAATCTTCCTTCTTTCTACTGTAGCGATAGCTGTATATATCCTTTCTGATGTACTTTTACATCACAACACCGCTGATGGCTGGCTTTCAATCATGGGATTTTTGTCAGTGGGATTCTTTGGATTATTCCTTCTTTTGACAGTGGTGTTAAAATACTTAAGTTCAATCATCAATCTTATTTTTAAGCAAAAAAGATACGTGATATCTGATATAGAAAAAATCACATCAAAAGGAAAGAACAATTAATGATTAACGGAATCAATCTTTTATTTCCTGTCTTAAATGAGCATTTAAGGCTTGAAAACGGAATTGAAAAGGCTCACGAATATTGTGAAAAGAACTTATCGATTCCTTATAAAATGACAATCATAGACAACGGCTCCGATGATGACACTCCCGAAATTGCAAAGAAACTCGAGGCAAAATACAAGGAAGTAGAATACGTTAGAATCGAAGAACGCGGCGTCGGAATAGCCTACAAAACAGGAATTGAGCGAAATGAGTATGATATCGTGGGATATATGGATATCGATTTATCAACGGATATTTCATACTTAAACAAGATGCTTGAAGCTTTTGAAAAAGATCCGGAGCTAGAGTACGTAAACGGCTCGAGATTCAGTAAAGATTCAGACACCAAGGGCAGAAAGTGGTACAGAAAGATCACTTCCATGGGCCTTGTAATCTTACTTAAGACAGTTTTAAAGATGAAATCAAGCGATGCTGTTTGCGGCTTTACCTTTACAAGAAAAGAAACTGCGGAAAAGCTCGTTAAAGAATGCGGACCTGAAAAGGGCTGGTTTTACACAATTGAATTTTTGCTTAGAGCAGAAAGAGCCGGCATGAAGATTTACGACATGCCTGTTGAATGGACGGAAGATTACAATACTACCGTTAAAATCTGGAAGACTATTAAGAATTATCTTGTAAATATAAACAGACTCCATAAGACTTTCAAACAAGAGGATAAATTAAATGTTAAAAAGAATTGATTTAACAAGAGACTTTAAAAAGCATAAAGACGAATACATGAAGGCTATCGAAGCGGTTTGTGAAGAAACTGCATTTTCGGGCGGTAAGTATGCCGACAAGTTTGATGAAGAATTTGCCAAGTTTGTAGGCGTGCCTTATGCCACAGGCGTAAACAACGGAACAAGTGCTTT
>JAILCK010000242.1 GCA_024680435.1 Lachnospiraceae bacterium | reverse complement strand
GGATATTTGATTATATATAACGTTTTTCAGATATCAGTGGCATCAGACATTCGCTTTTACGGCCTTTTAAAGACCATCGGTACCACAAAGAAACAGCTTAAAAGAATAATCAGAAACCAGGCCTTGTTTTTGTGCGTAGTGGCAATTCCTGTAGGGCTTCTTCTTGGCTACGGCCTTGGGGCGCTTCTTACACCTGCGGTTTTAAAGACAAGCACCATTTCTTTAAATTCACTCACCATAAGCACATCTCCTTTTATATTTATAGGGGCTGCGGCTTTTGAAGTATTTACGGTGCTTATATCCGTATCAAAGCCCGGTCGAATGGCCGCTAAAGTATCGCCTGTTGAGGCTACAAGATACACGGAAAATACGGGAGTTACCAAAAAGAAAAAGGCCACAAAGGGCGCAAAAGTCACAAAGATGGCCTTTGCAAACATGGAGAGAAACAAAAAGAAAACGGTTTTAGTGTTTGTGTCAATTGCATTGTCACTTGTTATCTTAAACGTTGTTAACCTCTTTGTTGGCGGCTTTGACTCTGAAAAGTGGCTTAACTCAATGGTGGCTTCTGACTTTGTGGTGGGGAATGTGAGATACTTTAAGTATCAAGGCTCAACCTTTGATTCCCTTCCTGTAGAGACAGTTGAATACATTAAAGAAAACGTAAATGAATCCGCGGGAGGCTTTGGCTACGATGTGGCGGAGGCGATACCCCTTATAAAAGTGGGTGATGATCTGTTTCAAAAATACATTGAAAGAAGCGGAGACACCATCGATTTTTCGGAAAATGAAGGTAATGGACTTCACTACATGGGCTGTGTGGCCGAAGGCTTGGATGAAGATTTAATAGATAAGCTTGTGGTGTTTGAAGGTGACGTATCTTTACTTAACGATCCAAGCAAACAATATGTTGCAATAATGACAGACGCTGATGAATACGGCAATTTGTACCTTGATGAAAATGTGCCTAAGGTAGGGGAGACGGTTTCTTTCTCCATAGCGGACGGTGTTGAATTTATAGATAAAGCTACAGGAAAAGTGCCTGATGACATGGTGTATTCAAACCCTGAAAACATAAAGGGTAGATACTTGGGATTAAGAGAAAAGGAATACACGGTCTGTGCATACGTTGGCGTGCCCATGGGAATAAGCCCCAGAAGAGGAACCTGGGCTTATGACCTGGTGTTTGGAAGAGACACATTAAAAGATATTGCCGGGGATGCAATGGTGCCTATGTTTTACGCCTTTGACACAGATTCTCCAGAAGACGAAGCAGCGGCCGAGGCTTTTGTAAGCAAGGTAATCAAAGATTCAAACGGAGTGCTTGAATACGAAAGCAAGGCTGTAAAGAGAGTGGAATTTGATAACTTTAAAAACATGTTTAGCCTTTTAGGAGGGGTGCTTTGCTTAATAATCGGATTTGTAGGCGTGCTTAACTTCTTTAATACAATCATGGCTAGCATCATTTCAAGAAAGAACGAGCTTGCGATTTTACAGGCAATCGGCATGACCGGAAAGCAGGTAAAGAAAATGCTTATGACGGAAGGGCTTATCTATACGGTGGGCTCGGGCCTTGTGGCTTTGGCTTTATCTTTAGCCTTTGCACCCTTAATTAATTTAGCCTGTGAAGAGATGTTTTGGTTTTACTCGGGGCACTTTTCAATAATGCCTTTTGCGTATGTGATGCCTGTTATCGCAATACTTGGAATTACGGTTCCTTTAATGTCATACGCAAAGTTTTCAAAGACAAGTATTGTCGAAAGAATAAGAGAAATAGGGTAAAACCTGATTGCAAAAAGAAGAAATATGAGATATAGTAAATTTACGAAAATATTTAAGGGGTTTTAAGGAGATCTCATATGGCTTCATTAAAGGATATTTCTCTAAAGTGCGGAGTGTCCATTGCTACGGTCAGCAAGGCTATAAACTTTAGAGAAGACGTTAGCGAAGAAACCAGGGAAATGGTCTTAAAAACGGCAAGAGAGCTTGGGTACAGTTTAACCGCAAGAACCCTTAATGCCACAAGGACCTACAGTATCGGCGTTTTGTTTGTGGATGAAGCAAACAGCGGATTTACCCACGACTACTTTTCAGGCGTTTTGGATAGCTTTAAAAGGACGGTTGAAGATAAAGGCTATGATATAACCTTTATAAACTGCAGCACAAAGCAGCCAAACCGATCCACTTACTTAGAGCAGTGCAGACGCCACGGAGTTGACGGTGTGGTGCTTGCTTCCATAGACTTTGACGCTCCGGAAGTAAGAGAGCTTGTAGCAAGTGATTTGCCTATTGTAACAATCGACCATGTCTTTGATAACAGAGTCTCCATTATGTCTGATAACGTGGGCGGCATGACAGAGCTCATGGAATATGTGGTGTCAAAAGGCCACAGGAGAATCGCTTATTTATACGGCAATCAATCTGCAGTCACAAGCGGCCGCATCGCAGGCTTTTATCGCACTGCGGAGCGCTTTGGAATCACGGTTCCCGATGAATATGTGATGCAGGTTCCCTATAGAAACGTAGAGGCCACATACATGGCTACAGAGACTCTTCTTGGCTTAAGAACGCCTCCTACCTGCATACTCTTTTCCGATGATTTTGCTGCAATGGGAGGCCTTAACGCTATAAGATCAAGAGGCTTAAGTGTGCCTGATGATGTGTCTGTAGCGGGCTTTGACGGAATGAGAGCATTACAGTTCTTGGAGCCTAAGCTTTGCACCATAGTGCAGGATACAGAGAATATCGGAATCCTTGCCGCAAAGAAACTTATGGCCCTTATAGAATCCCCGAAAACCACTATTGTTGAGCAGATTAAGGTGCCGGGAAAGCTTTCCGAAGGCCACACAATATGCGACCTTACCAAGAAGAAAAAGTAAATAAAACGGACTTTTACAAGCCTTTGGATGAGCGCTTAAGTATTCTATAATGCGACGTCCAAAGGCTTGTTTTTATTATGGCGAAAATAGTTTCGCAAAAACGACTCGTATTACTGTGCAAAAATGCATTATGAAGGGCCGGCAACTACTGTTATGGAACCTAAAATACTACAGTTTGCACAAATCGACAAAAACTAGCCTTAAATATCTTGCAAAAATTGTGCAAATCGCTCTATACTTAATTATCTTAAAAGTTTTCGGAACTTTTAGCACTAAAGGTTAATTTTTTCTAAAATGGGAGGAAAAAAGAGATGAAGAAAAGAATAGTATCATTACTTCTTACGGCAGTAATGGTAACAGCGCTTTTTGCAGGATGCGGTAGCACAAGCGTTGAAGAAAGCACACCTACTTCAACAGTTGAATCTACTGAATCTACAGAAGGCACTGAAGCGGTTGCCGCTGAAGATGACGGAACAGGTATCCCTACATCAACTGTATATAAGGGAGAAACCGACCAGCAGACATACCCTATAAGTGACGAAAAGATCACACTTACATATTGGTATCCCAATGCAAACTCAATGGGAACACTTGCAGATTACAACGACAGTGAATTCTTCCAGTGGCTTGAAGAAAAGACAAACATTCACATTGAATTCATCGTTCCTGCAGCAGGTGAAGAAAGTCAGTCCTTTAACAACTTGTTTATTTCAGGTGAATTGCCCGACATCATGTACACACAGCCTAAGTACCATATGTACAGAGACGGTATGGATGCGGCAATCAATGACGGTTACATTGCAGATATCCGCGAGCATCTCGATTGGGCTCCCAACTATGTAAGCTGGCTCAACAGCATTGAAACAGCTAAGCAGGACGTAGTTACAGACTCCGGAAAAATGTACGGATTCTGGAGCTTCTGGGATAACATGAAGGACGGTTTTGCCGACCAGGGTCTTTCAATTCGTAAAGACTTCCTTGATAAGGTAGGTAAAGAAGTTCCCACCACATATGATGAATGGGAAGATGTTCTTACAGCATTCAGAGACGAACTTGGTATAGAAGCTCCTTTCTATACATCAAATAAAGGTATCGACCACGGCGAATTTATGGCAGGCTTTGGCATTGCTCCCAGATTCTACCAGGTAGACGGAAAAGTTAAATTCGGTCCTATGGAAGATGCTTATAAGGATTACTTAACACTTTTAAATGACTGGTACAACAAGGGCCTTCTTGACAGAGACTTTGCTACAAGAAAATCAACAGGTGTTGCAGCCGATAACGATATGATGTTAAACGACAAAGTAGGTTCTTTGGTTGACTGGGGCACAAGAATGACAGACGCTTACATTTCAAGAGGCGCTACAAACCCTGACTTCTGGACAGTAGCAGCTCCTCAGCCCAAGAAGAATGCAAGCGATCCCGATCCCGCTTGGAGAGAAGTTTCAAACAACTATCGTGACATTCAGGCAGTTTGCCTTTGCGTAAATGCAAACAGTAAGCACCTTGAAGAAGCAATCCGTTGGATAGATGCTTTCTATGCAAAGGATGTATATCTTAACGCAAACTATGGTATCGACAGCGAACAGGATGTTGTTTGGTATGCAGCAGAAGACGGACACCGTATCGGTCTTTACGACTTCCGTTACAACAACCCCGACGGACTTGATTCAGCTACAGTAGCTGCAAAGTATTGGGCAAAGAACCCTCCTATCCGTTGCGAAGCAGCTCAGATTGAACAGATGCCTGCAGAAAGAGCGGTATCATATGTTGTATGGTCTCAATACGAACCTAAAAACTACATTCCTGTAACGGTTACAATGACATCCGATGAAAACACCGAATACTCTCAGTACTTCACAGACATCGAAGCTTACGTTCAGGAAAATGAAGTTAAGTTTATAAACGGAGAAAGATCTCTTGATGAATACGATGCTTACAGAGACACTCTTAAGAGCATGGGCATCGAAAGATGTATAGAGCTTCAGCAGGCAAGTCTTGACCGTTATAACAACAGATAATATCGGTAAAAATAGTTACCTCCTAAGAGCTAAGAAAGCAGAAAGAAATTTCTGCTTTCTTGAGCGCTTAAATCCACCAAGATATGAAAGGTGTAAAGATGAAGTCCAGTAAGACAACAGTTTTTGTAAAAAAGCCATTCGGTGAGCGCTTAAAGCTAGATTTTAAGAGACACTGGCAAATGTATTTGCTCGCTTTGCCGGTAATCGTGTATTTCCTCATATTTAACTATGCGCCCATGGTCGGTATAGGAATGGCATTTGAGAAGTATCAGATTAATAAAGGAATATTTGGAAGTCAGTTAGTGGGGCTTGCAAACTTTAAGAGATTTTTTACCTCTCCCTTCTTTTGGAGACTATTAAGAAACACTCTTTTAATAAGCTTCTACGGCCTTTTGTTTTCTTTCCCCTTACCCATCATATTTGCACTATGTCTTAATGAGGTAAGAAACAGAGGCTTCAAGAAAACGGTCCAGACTATTTCATACTTACCTTATTTCATTTCGGTGGTTGTAGTTGTATCGATTCTTTTTGACTTTGGTAAAGCAAACGGTCTCATCACAAACATTGCGACTACATTCGGATGGGACGGAGGAGCGGTTATTTCATCTGCAAAATGGTTTAGAAGCCTCTATATCGGTTCTAACCTCTGGCAGCATTTGGGATACAACTCCATTATCTTTATTTCCGCTTTGGCGGCAGTCGACCCCACTCTTTATGAGGCGGCCCGCATTGACGGAGCAAATCGCTGGCAACAGACATTACATGTTACCTTACCCGGAATTGCACCCACTATTATAGTGCTTCTTATATTAAGACTTGGACAGATCATGGGCGTAGGCTATGAAAAGATAATCCTCATGTATGGCCCCTCTACTTATGAAACCGCCGATGTTATCGCAAGTTACGTATACAGGGTAGGTATTTTGGATGCGGATTACGGCTATTCGACCGCTGTAAACTTATTTAATTCGGTTGTTAACCTGATAGTTTTGTGCACGGCGAACTTTGTAAGCCGTAAGGTTAACGAAACAAGTATATGGTAAGGCGGTGTAAAGTATGACGAAACGTTCAACCGGTGAAAAAATATTTGCGGTATTTAATACTATATTTTTACTTTCTTTGTGTATTGTTTTCTTTTTGCCTGTATGGCATGTGGCAATGGGCTCAATAAGTGATCCTTTAAAGGTTGCGGCCACAAGCGGGCTATACCTTAAGCCTCTTGGAAAGGCCACGCTTGGCGGATACAAGCTTATAATGCAAAACTCAACCATTATAAGGGCTTACGGCAATACACTCATATATGTTGTAGCGGCAACATTGCTTGGACTTGTGCTTAACATTCTTGCGGCATATGTTATGAGCACTCAGGACTTGCTCTTTGGCAAACCTTTTGCGCTCTTTATCGTGTTTACCATGATTTTTAGCGGTGGCTTGGTGCCCACATTCATGGTGGTAAACAAGCTTGGAATGCTTGATACAAGATGGGCACTTATTATCCCCGGAGCATTGTCTGCATACAACATCATTATTATGAGAACTTCATTTGCGCAGATTCCAAAGGAAATGCTTGATGCTGCAAAGATTGACGGAGCAAGTGAAGTTAAGATTCTTACCCACATTATTTTGCCGGTAAGTAAATCTATTATCGCGGTTATCGTGTTGTTTTACGCGGTACAGCATTGGAATGCATGGTTTAATGCATCATTGTACTTACAAAAAGCAAGAAATCTCTATCCTTTACAGTTAACGCTTCGAGAGATAGTGCTTCAATCAACGGAAAACTCCATTATTGCGGATGCTGACGGACAGGATGTAATGATATTCCGTCCTTTGATTAAGTACGCCACAATCATGATTTCCACCATCCCTATGATGGTGCTCTATCCATTCGTGCAAAAGTACTTTGTCTCAGGTGTAATGATTGGTTCTGTAAAGGGTTAACAAGATATAGTTAGGAGAAAATATTAAATGGAATATAGAAAATTGAAACCCTTCCCTAAGGATTTCCTTTGGGGAGGAAGTTCATCGGCATATCAGTGTGAAGGTGCATGGGACGAGGACGGAAAGCTTCCTTCTGTTCAGGATTGTAAGCCTATTGAAGAAGGAAACAGCGATTGGAAAGTGTGCTCGGACCATTACCACCGCTTTAAAGAAGACATAGCTTTAATGGCGGAAATGGGGTTTAAGGAATTTCGTTTGTCCATTCCGTGGACGCGTATAATTCCGGACGGGGACGGAAAAATCAATCCAAAGGGTGTCTCTCATTACCATGAAGTAATCGATGAGTGCTTAAAGTACGGCATTAAGCCTATTATCACTCTTTATCACTTCGATTTGCCTCAGGCGTTGCAGGATAAGTATAACGGCTGGGCAAGCAGACAGTGTATCGATGACTTTGTAAGATACTGTGAAGTGTGCTTTAAGGAATACGGAAACAAGGTTGAATACTTCCTTACAATCAACGAACAGAACATGATGACCATGTATAACATGGGAGAGCATAAAGATGACAAAGAACGCTTCCAGGCTAACCACCACATGATAGTGGCTATGGCCAAAGCAACCATTCGCTGTCATATGCTTTGCAAAGCAAAGATTGCTCCCGCTCCAAACATTTCATGCGTATATCCCGCAACTTCGGCACCTCTTGATAACCTTGCTGCTGCGGATTACGACCAGTTTAGAAACAGACTTTACTTAGATCCGATTATTTTCGGAGAATATCCCGAAGCTTTGTGCGAATACTTTAGACAGAGAGGCTGCATGCCTGAAATCACTGATGAAGACCGCGAAGCTATGAAGGCAGCGCATCCTGATTTTATCGCCTTTAACTATTACGGAGCCGCTACTGTTAAGTATGTGTCTATTGAAGATGGCGAAAAGGCCAAAGAAGCTGCTAAGAAGGCCGGCGCCAATAGAGAAGAGTTTATGATTGGTATGCAGACTGAGCCCGGTATGGCTGTAAGCGTATCTAATCCTTTACAGGAGACCACCTCATACAACATGGGAATCGACCCTGTAGGCTTACGTCTTACACTCCGTCAGCTTTGGGAAAGATACAGACTTCCCCTTCTTATTACAGAAAACGGATGCGGCGTAGTTGATAAGCTTACGAAAGACGGAAAAGTACATGATGATTATCGTATCGATTACTTAAGAAAGCACATCATTGCCTGCAAAGAAGCCATCACAGACGGTGTACAGCTCTTTGGATATTCACCTTGGTCTGCATTTGACCTTGTTTCAACTCATCAGGGTATCACCAAGAGATACGGCTTTATCTACGTAAACAGAGATGAGCACGATTTAAAAGACCTTAAGAGAATCAAGAAGGATTCTTTCTTCTGGTTTAAGAAGGTTATTGCAAGTAACGGTGAAGATTTAGACTAAAAAATACTCCTTACTCTTTAATTAGAGTAAGGAGTTTCTTTTTACATTAATGGAGCTAAGAACTTAAGTAAGTTACCGGCTACTTTATAAAACAGTTTTTCGTTCTTTATGGTTTCCGGAGTGACGGTTGAGCAGACCTTTAAAGTGTCTTCATAGTCTTTATCAATGTCTTTTATAGCGCTGCACTCATAAAGGAAGGTGCCGCACTCAAAGTGGTGATAGAGGCTTCTGTAGTCTAAGTTTATGGTGCCCACAACTGCCTTACTTTCGTCGCTTACAAAGACTTTTGAATGGATAAATCCGGGGGTGTATTCATAAATCTTTACACCTGCTTCGATTAAGCGTCTGTAGTGAGCCTTGGCAAAGGCGTAGGCAAGCTTTTTATCGGGAATCCCCGGAAGTATTATCTTTACATCTACGCCTCTTAAAGCGGCGTATTTAAGGGCATTTTCAAGCTCTCCGTCCAAAATAAGGTAGGGAGTCATGATGTGCACGTAATGCTCGGCCCTGTTTAAAATGTCTAGGTAAACCGATTCCGCAACTTTTTCTTCATCCAAAGGTGAATCCGCATAAGGCATCACAAAGCCTTTGCTTTTTATCTTTTCGGAGGACTGAAGATAATAATGATATTCGGGCGCTGCTTCGTCTACGTTCCACATCTGAAGGAACAAAAGTGCAAAGCTTAAAGTGGCGCTTCCTTCAAGGCGAAGGCCTGCATCCTTCCAGTGTCCGAAGAGAACCTTTCTGTTTATATATTCATCCGCAAAGTTTGTGCTTGCGTTGTAAGAAACCTTTGAGTCGATAACCACAATCTTTCTGTGGTCTCTGTAGTTATAGTGAGAAGAAAGCACGGGCTTTATGGGAGAAAATGGCTTTGCCTTAATGCCTTGCTTTCTTAAAAGCACATCGTAGTTCATGGGAAGAGAGCGGATCTCGTTTGTGCCATCGTAGAGCACTCTAACGTCTACCCCT
>JAILCK010000140.1 GCA_024680435.1 Lachnospiraceae bacterium | reverse complement strand
ATCGGAAAGAATGTCGAAAAATTAAAGAAAGATGTGACATTAAATATACTATCAAGGTTTGGGAGTTACAAAGGATTTGTTTTCTTATATTTCCTGGCTGTGCTTTTACAGGGGGTATTCCTTCTGGTAATTTCAAATATTACATATTTTTGCTTTATGGGAATTGAATCGCTAAGTGTAAAGGCGTGTATCGATTATTTTACTTTGGATTGTCTTGGATTAATAGGTGTTATAGTCGTTTTCATTATCTTTGATAATGTATTGATGATAGATAACAGCTTTTTATATGTTATTTTTGTGTATGTTTTAAACACTGTTGTTCCGAAGCCGATTTTGATTGCTTTTTCGACCTCTAAATATATTGAATTAAGAGAAAGAATAGGTTGGTGGGGCATTTTTTCGATAATAATGATAATAGATGCTATATTGATAACTTTTTTCTGCTGTTTAATTTCTAAGAGGAGGGTAAATGTATGTTAAAAATTAGAGATTTATCTAAAAGGTTTAAAAGACGTGTAATCTTTGAAAATGTAAATCTTGACCTTAAACGAGGAAATATATATGGCTTTGTGGGCGCGAATGGTTCGGGAAAATCTGTATTTTTTAAGACAATCTGTGGATTTTTAAGACCGGAGAAAGGCTCCATTCTTATTGATGATATGGAGATTGGGAAAAACATAGATTTCCTTCCTGAACTGGGTGTACTGATAGAAAAACCGGGCTTTATCGAAGAGTACAATCAGCTTGATAATTTAAGGTACTTAGCGAGAATAAATAACAAAATAGGAGAAAAAGAAATAAAAGATTCGCTTGAAGCGGTAGGCCTTGATATAGCGAATAAAGATAAAGTAAAGAATTTCTCATTGGGAATGCGTCAGCGATTAGCAATTGCTCAAGCGATAATGGAAGGCCAAAAGATTATTATTCTTGATGAACCATTTAATGGTTTGGATAAAGAAGGTGTAGAGCAGATTAAAACATTAATCAAGGGGCTTAAATCACCTGACAGATTAATACTTCTAACAAGCCATATTCCCGGGGACATAGAGGAACTTTCGGATTGTATCTTTGAATTCTTAGATGGAAATATTTTGCCTGTTTAAAGATTTCTCTTAATGACGATATTGAAACTATCCGCCCTTACAAAGTGGCAGTAATGTAAATAGGTTGAAGCCCAAGTGAGATTGAATGACAATACGAGTTATGTCAACCTGCGATGCTCCGTATATACAATTCATCAAGATTTCGGAGTAGAAATGGCCTGTTTTCAGGTGAAATAACACTCATTACTTCGTATATGAAAGAGAAGGCAAATTCGGAGTAGATTTTGGAAAAAACTACTCCGAATTTCGATTTTTTATAGTATACGGAGCAAAGGCGATAAAATGACCCGATTTAAGCCATAAATTACTCCGGATTTAGCACAAATTCGCTATACGGAGCAACATAGTTTACATAACTCGAATATTCAACTCAAAGCCCCGATAACAGCCTCACATCCGATAGGGTGAAAAGAAACCGGGCACAAAAAAGAGGGCCCAAAGGCCCTCAGAATACTCAAAACTATTTAAACAATCTTTCAATTACACTAAGGAGCCTCTCATTGTCTTCTTTCTTCATAAAGCAGAATCTAAAGAAGGATTCATCCAAGAAGTTAAAGTCGGCACAATCTCTTATCATGCACTTTTCTTTGATGGCTGCATCGAATAAGTCATTTGCTTCGATGGAACCTGAAACAATCTTACAAAGAATGAAGTTACAAGAGGGCTTATATACCTTTAAAGACTTAATTGATGATAGTCTTTCATATATTCTTTCTCTCTCTAAAGCTACGTATTCACGAGTTTCTTTAATGTATTCCTTATCAGAAAACATTACTTTTCCCGCAATTTCAGCAAGAGAGTTTACAGACCATGGAACCTGAAGCTCGTTTACTTTAGCTATCAAATCATGGTTTGAAGTAACCGCATACCCAAGTCTAAGTCCCGGAGAAGCAAAAAACTTTGAAACTCCGCGAAGCACCACGAGATTTGAATAATTTAAAACAAGTGAGATAGCACTGCTTGCATCTACATCCGCTACAAATTCCATGTATGTTTCATCAACGAGCATGAGCACATTGTTTTTATTGGCGCAGGCAACAACTTCTTCCAAAACGCCCTTTTCAATCAAGGCGCTTGTGGGGTTGTTGGGGTTACAAAGCACACATAAATCGTAACCGGCATTTAAATGCGCAATAAGGCTTTCTTTGTTTAAAATAAAGTTATCGGTTTCTTTAAGCTCAAAGTAATCGCTATTTCCCCCGGCTAAACCTATCGAGTGTTCGTATTCTGAATAGGTAGGCCCTAAAATGAGGGCTTTTTTAGGCTTAATGACTTTTGCAAGCAAAGAAATCAATTCGGAAGCACCGTTTCCCACTAACACGTTTTCAAAGGATGAGTTTACATAACTTCCAATTGCCTTTCTTAAACCTGTATATTCTCT
>JAILCK010000213.1 GCA_024680435.1 Lachnospiraceae bacterium | reverse complement strand
AAAGTTTAAGCCTAGCATGGTGTTTCCCATAGGGAGAACAGTAAAAATTCTTCCCAAGAGGTTTGCGTAAAATGTGGAAAAATACCACATAGAATCAAGCTTGTGTATATTTACAAAGTTTGAAAGGCTGTAAGAAGAATCCGTAATATCAAGTCCCTTATTAACCTTTACAAAGGCCATTATTACTATAAGCCCTATAAAAACAATTTCCGAAATCAGTACATATAACTTATTTTTTCTAAATCTGTTTATTGCATCAAATAGTTTCTTTTCCATTAAATATTGCCTTTAATATTGCCCGTATGCTCTTTGATAATGTATCTCGGGCGTCCCTTCACTTCCTCATAGATTCTTGCAATGTAGTGACCGATTATACCAAGGCTTAACATGATAAATCCGCCTATTAGTAACTGTAACAAAATTACAGTGGGGAAACCTTCTTTTGCGGTTCCCATAAAAAATTTAACCAACGTCTGAACGCCAAGGCCTATGCTTAATATGATAGACACAACACCTACAAATGTAACGATTTGAAGAGGTGCAGTCGAAAAACTTGTGGCGTTATTGATGGCATATTTAATCAAGCTTCCGAAAGACCACTTTGTGGTGCCAAACTGTCTTTCTTCAACTTCGTATTCTAGTTTAACTGACTTAAAGCCCACCCAGAAAGAAAGGGCTCTGAAAAATGTATTGTGTTCGGGTAAGTCCAAAAGCACATCCACTACCTTTCTGTCCAAAAGCTTATAGTCTGAAGTAGACCTCATATCGATTTTAATAAGTCCACTCATGATTTTATAAAAAAGATTTGCAAAGGCTCTGTGGATAAAGCTTTCTTTACCGCGGTCGGATTTAACGCCTTCCACAACCTCGTATCCTTCTTCCCATTTCTTTACCATTTCAGGAATCAATTTCGGAGGATGCTGTAAATCGCAATCGATTACCACACATGCGGCTCCCACTGCCACTTCAAGCCCCGCAAAAATAGCGGCTTCTTTTCCAAAGTTTCTTGAAAAAGAAATGCCCTTCACGTGAGAATCTTTCTTTGAAGCCTCTAAAATCTTTTCATAGGTTTTATCTTTTGACCCATCATTTACAAAGATAAGCTCATAATCAAAGCTTTGCTTAGATAAAAGCTCTGTCAGCTTATCGACAGTATTTTGAATGTTTTCTTCTTCGTTGTAAGAAGGAATGATTAAGGATATCAGCGACATTTATTATCATCCTTTCAATGCATGTTTTCAGTCTTTACGTACAAAACGCCGTCCACAACCTTGGTGCTTCCCGGTTCAGGAAATGAAGGCATGGCCACATATTCAGGCGTATCATAGTAATTAGCTTCAGAGGGCTTTAAAAAGTTAAAGGTAATGCCCATATAGTATTTATAAAAATATCCGTAATTCTCAGGTGTATAAAGAAGCCAGTCTCCGTAAATTCCAATCATGTGGTCTGTAACATTTGATGTGATATCAGTTACGGGGAAATTGTCATCCCCCACAACGCCAATCATGTAAATCGGGATTCCCGGGTAATACCCTTCCGTTTGCTCGATTCTGTCAGCAAGCCTTAAGCAATAAGCGTAGGTCTTTTCATACTTCTTTTGAAGATTTGAGTAGCCTATGTTGTCGGTAACTATGTTATTAAAGAAAAGTAAAAAGGTTGATAATAAAAGCGCCACACTTGTGACCTTACTTACCATAGGCTTTAAAAAAACATCGTTATCTTTAAACACATTAAATGTGTAAGCCAACAAAATAGTCTCTAAAAATACCCATTGATAACGCATCAAAAGATGATAGGTTACGTCTTTTGACACAAGCAAAATAGCGTTTGTAAATACCGGTAAAAGTATTGCCGTTAAAGATAGGCAAACATAAAACCACACTGACTTAAATAGCCCGTTTTTCTTCGCATCTAGAATCAAAGCCGCCAAGAATAGAATCGCGATAAGCAAAAGTGCTATTAAGGAAATTGTGTTATTAAAAAGCACATTTCCCTTTATGGAAAATACAAAGAAATCTTTGTATATAACTTTCAAAGATGATAAAAGCCCTGTCTTTTCAAGACCGTCCATCGAGTTAATGCCCTGATATGTATCAAGAACCTTTCCCTGAATCTTTAAAAGGGCATTCAGAATCACATAGTAAGCGGCAACTCCGATAACACCCATGTATACGTAGTTAAGGGCGCTAAGAATCTTTTCTTTGGGTGATATTTTTGATTTAAATACTAACAGCACCATATATAAGCTCAACAAAATAGCGATTGGTAAGTATGCCTGATAGGTGCCCATGCTTAAAGCAAGGAATAAGGCTCCTATCAAAAAGCCAAACTTAAACTTATCAACAAAGTATACAGACAATACAGCGAACAAAACTCCAAGCATATACCCGTCCATGGTAAATACATAGGCAAAGTTTGATGCAATGGAAGGAAATGTGATAAGTAATCCACCGATAAGTGCTGCTACCGGAGGGTTTTCCACATTTAAAAGCTTAATTAAGAACAAGGCAGTGATTGATAAATAAATAACCGACAATACGCCTATAAGCCATGGAAGTGAATAAAAGCTTGATATTCCGCAGGCGGTTCCTAAAAACCATCTTCCGGAAGTTATCATGTTTTGGTCAAAGTAGACACTTGCAAGGCCGTCATGATTTGGCGCATCCATAACAAGTGCAGGCATGTGGGCGATAAATCCAAAGATGAGCGTAACAATAAAGCCTGCCTTTTGAGCTTTTGTGAGTCTCGTATTTAGTTTTTCAAAAAGCTCGTTAATTATTTTCATTATCCTCGCGCAAGTACTTTAAAATATTTTGAATTATAAGTTCAAAGCCGTCGTCATCCGCATGAAGTCCACCGGGAATATATTCTTCGTAGTTTTCTTTGTTTATTGGAAGTTCGTGGAAATTGTCTATAACCATTAGGCCATACTCTTTTCCCACTTCTTTTTCTTTTTCCACATATGCTTCGAGGAGTCCTCCACCATAGTCTGCCTCATAGCAATCACCTGAAAGCCCCCAAGGATTCATATAAATAGGGGTCACAAGCACTATCTTGGCATTTGGCGCACCCTTCCTAACATTCTCAATAGAAGTTCTAAGTGCTCCTGCGAAGGTGTAGGGATCATATTTATCCTTACTATTATCAAGTGGCACACCGTTTAAATAATCATTTGCGCCATGCTCAATAAGCACATATTTAATGCTGTCCCAATCCACTTTGTTAAGGTCTGCAGCAGTAGGATACCAATAAGAAATCACATTTAAGTTTTCTCTTTGAGAGGCAATCACCTGCAAAGAGAAATCCCTCTCTTTAACGGATTGAGAAAGGCCAATCATGGTGTATAGATTATCCTGATTGCCTGCCAAGTGCTCTTTATCAATATAGCTT
>JAILCK010000211.1 GCA_024680435.1 Lachnospiraceae bacterium | reverse complement strand
AAAAATTCTTCCCGCACAGGCAATGGCATTTTGAAATTCCGTTATAACTCCGGATATTTCGTTAAAGGGCTTTGTGTATTGGGTAGCGTAGCTTAAAAAGGCAACCAATGTACCTACACTTATTACGCCCTTAATCCCAAGTAAGCCTCCAAACACACCAACACTTGTATACACCAAACCGTTAACGAATCTTGTGGAGGGGTTGGTGGTGGAACTGTAAAAGAGTGCCTTTAGGTTTACCTTTGCAAATTCTTCGTTCTTTTCTTTAAAGGCCTTTAATTTAATGTCTTTTGCATCCATGGCGGTTATAAGCCTTTGAGAACTTACGGTTTCGTTAATAAAAGATGTAAGTCCTCCCTGCAAAGAAGCCTGCCTTGAAAAGTGCTTGTAGGTCTTTCTTGAAATAAAGGATGCTACCACCAAAGATATGGGGGTAAGAAACAGTACGGTCAGAGCAAGCCAAGGATTAATAATTGCCATAAACACTAAAGTAGCGATAACTGTAAACACACCCGTGAATAATTGAGAAAAGCCAATGAGCAAACCGTCGCTCAATCTTTCTACATCTGAAATAATACGGCTTAAAATGTCTCCACGTCCCTTTGAATCAAGGTACACAACGGGAAGTCTGTGTATTTTATCAAAAAGCTTGTTCCTTAAGTCCCTAACGATTTTAAAGGTAACTTTATTGTTTATAAGCGACATAAAAAAAGTGGAGAAGCCATTTACCAAAAGGGCCAAAACAAATAAAAACAAATTATGCTTAATGCTTTCAAAATCAACCATTCCCTTATCAATGCAGGCATCGATGGCGCGTCCCGTTAACACCGGCATATACAGGGCGGAGAGTACCGAAAGTATTGAAAGGATAATTGATATCGCCAAAAGAAAACTATGTGATGAAACAAGCTTCATAATGCGTTTGTATATTTCTTTTTTATTCATAGTGAAGCTCCTTCCGTTTTTTGTGACTCACAAATTTCTCTGTATAAAGAAGAGGTTTTTAAAAGCTCTTCGTGAGTGCCGATTGAATCGATAGAGCCGTCATCCAGCACAATTATTTTATCTGCGTGTCGGGTCGATATAATTCTTTGAGAAATAATAATTATGGTCTTTTTTAACGTCTTTAGGTTTTCTCGTAATTTAGCATCGGTTTTATAGTCAAGGGCGCTGAAAGAATCGTCCATAATAAGAACAGGGCTTATTTTTACCAAAGCTCTTGCAATGCACAGCCTTTGCTTTTGACCGCCGGATAGATTACTGCCGCCTTCTCTGATTTCCAAATCAAGGCCATTACCTTTGTCTTTAACAAAGTCATAGGCTTCCGAAAGTTTCAAAGCTTCAATCATTTCTTCATCACTTGCATCTATATATCCAAGGGACAAGTTTTCTCTTAATTTTCCGCTGAAAAGCTCAGCTTTTTGAGGCACAACGGAAAACTCTCTTCTTAGGGATGAAAGAGTGATATTTTTAATGTTTTCGCCTTTATAAAGGATTTCGCCAAGGCTTGCGTCGTAAAATCGCATAAGCAAATTTAAAATGCTTGTTTTACCTGAGCCTGTGGCACCGATAATGCCGATAGTTTCTCCTTCCTTTATATCTATGCTTATATTCTTTAAGGAAGCATCGGAAGCATTCGGATAGGTAAAGGAAACGTCCTTAAATGAAATGAGATTGTCAAAGTTTTTATTTAAATCTTTTGGAAGGAGCTTTCCTTCATCCAAAAGGGTTTCTTTTGTTTCAAGAGTTTCTTCGATTCTTGAAGCGGATGCCAAAGAGCGGTTGATGGTGATAAAGAGGTTTGACAGCTTCACAAGCTCGATAAGTATTTGAGACATGTAGTTTACAAGGGCATACACCATACCGTTTGTAAGGTTTCCCGTATTAACTTCAAAAGCACTTGTTGAAAGCAAAACAACCATTCCCACATTCACTATGATTAATGTAAGGGGATTTAAAAGAGTGGATATTCTTCCTGTGAGCAAAGAAAGAGAGTAGAATTTGTCGTTATCTTTTCTAAATTCCTTTTCTTCTTCCGCATTTTTGGAAAAAGCTCTTATTACTCTTGCACCCGTAAGGTTTTCTCTAATATGGGAAGTTAACGCATCAAGGTATTTTTGAATTCTTTTATATAAGGGAATGGTGATAAGAGTAATGGATAAAACCACCAGGAACAAAACGGGGATCACCACTACAAATATAAGGGCCGCTTTAACGCTTATGGTAAAGGCCATGATCATGGAGCCAAACACGATAAAGGGAGACCTTAAGAAAAGCCTTAACACCATGTTTACACCGTTTTGAAGGGTGTTTATGTCGTTTGTCATTCTGGTAATTAAAGAAGAGGTACCTTCCTTTTCAAGGCTCTCATAAGAAAAACCAAGAATTCTTTCATATAAAGAGTTCCTTAAAGCCTTTGAAAAACCGATGGCGGCTTTTGCGGCAAAGTATTGGGCGATAAGTGCGCACACAAGGCCGATAAGGCCTAAAAGCACTAAGACGCCTCCGTTTTTATATACAACGGATTTGCTCCCCGCCTTTATGCCATCATCAATAATCTTTGTCATGACCAAAGGCACATATAATTCAAAAAGCGCTTCAAGCATCTTAAATGCGGGAGCGATAATACATTCTTTTGTATAGGGTTTTAAATATTTTAAAAGCTTCTTCATTAATTAAACTCCGCAAATTTTCTTTATTTCTAAGTATACACTATCGGGGATTTTTGTGTTTACTTTTTATCTTTCATTTCTGTGCTTTTTTCTTCTTTACTAACCAAATAAACGATTATATAATATTTAAGTATTTGTCGTTAATGATGATATATTAAGATATACGTAATTTGGAGGATATTGTAATGAAAAAACTTGAAGATTATGTCAGAAGCATACCTGATTTTCCCGAAAAGGGCATCATTTTCAGAGACATTACGAGCGTATTGCAGGATGCTGACGGATTGCACCTTGCAATTGATACAATGCAAGAACTTACTAAAGATGTAGATTATGATGTGGTGGTTGGCCCCGAATCAAGAGGCTTCATTTTCGGCACACCCTTAGCATATATTAACCATAAACCCTTCGTTTTAATCAGAAAGAAGGGTAAGCTTCCCTGTGAAACCGTTTCAAAGGAATACGCTTTGGAATATGGCACAGCTGTTATTGAAATGCACAAAGATTCCATAAAGCCCGGACAGAAAGTCCTTATTGTAGACGACCTTATCGCTACAGGCGGCACCACAAAAGCCATGGTTGAGCTTATCGAATCCCTTGGCGGAGTGGTTACGGGCGTTGTTGTTATGATGGAGCTTGCAGGGCTTGAAGGAAGAAAGCAGCTTAAGGACATCCCTCTTTACTCTGCAATCACATATCCCGGAAAATAAAATAATAAGAGGTTATTGATGGAAACTTCAAAGGCGAATACCGAAAGCGAAAAACTAAATATCGAAGAGCCTAAGAACGTAGGTATCGTATTTGATGACGGTCGTATAGAAGCCCTTGGGGAAAACATTTCTCCCGAAGAACTTTTTGGCGACCTTATAAGCCGTGTGAAAAAATATCATCCAAGCGATGATATTTCCATGATTGAAAAGGCTTATAAAACTGCCGATGAAGCCCATCACGGACAGGTAAGAAAGTCAGGGGAACCTTATATTATTCACCCTTTGTATGTGGCTATCATTTTAGCGGATCTTGAACTTGACAAAGAAACCATTTGCGCCGGAATTCTTCATGACGTTGTGGAGGACACCATTCTTACAAAAGAAGAGATCGAGAAAGAATTCGGCTCCGATGTGGCTCTTTTGGTTGACGGTGTCACTAAGTTAAAGCATTTCCAAATTTCAAACGATGATGAAGATCCCGATGCCACAATTCAAAAGATAATAAGTAAAGACAAAGAAAAACTTGAGCTTCAGGCAGAAAACTTGCGTAAGATGTTTCTTGCCATGGCTAAGGATATAAGAGTTATAGTTATTAAGCTTGCGGACCGTCTTCATAATATGAGGACGCTAGACCATATGCCGCCTGAAAAGCAGCAACGTATCGCAAGAGAGACTCTTGATATTTATTCTCCCATAGCCGACAGACTGGGTATTTCAAGAATCAAGGTAGAGCTTGACGACCTTTCTTTAAAATACTTAGAGCCCGAAGCATACAAAGAAT
This sequence comes from Lachnospiraceae bacterium, assembly GCA_024680435.1. Classification (GTDB taxonomy): domain Bacteria; phylum Bacillota; class Clostridia; order Lachnospirales; family Lachnospiraceae; genus UBA1258. The sequence continues at coordinate 12,784 of JAILCK010000211.1, read as the reverse complement.
TAAACAAGCTTATTGCCGTAAGAAAATCCGAGCGTGAAAAATACATTCAGGCAATAGTAAACGAAGTAAGCAATCATATAAAGAACGCGGGCATCGAAGCCAGAATCGACGGCCGCGTAAAACATTTTTTCAGTATTTATAAAAAGATGGTCAATCAGAATAAGACCATCGATCAGATTTATGACCTTTTTGCGGTCAGAATTATCGTTAAATCCGTAAGAGACTGTTATGCGGCCCTTGGCGTAATCCATGAAATCTATAAGCCCATTCCCGGACGATTCAAAGATTACATAGCGATGCCAAAGCCCAATATGTATCAGTCTCTTCATACTACGCTTATCGGTTCTTCGGGACAGCCTTTCGAAATTCAGATTCGTACCGAGGAAATGCACAAAGAAGCGGAGTACGGTATTGCGGCTCACTGGAAGTATAAGGAAGCTGCAGACGGAAAGAAAGTTCCAAAGCAGGAGGAAGAAAAGCTTTCCTGGTTAAGACAGATTCTTGAATGGCAAAAAGACCTTGCGGATAACAAGGAATTTTTGGACCTTTTAAAGTCTGACCTTGATTTGTTCAGTGATTCCGTATATTGTTTCACACCTACAGGTGATGTTAAGAACCTTCCTGCGGGAAGTACGCCAATCGACTTTGCCTACAGCATTCACTCAGCCGTGGGTAATAAGATGGTGGGTGCCAGAGTTAACGGTCAGCTTGTAACTATAGATTATGTCATAAATAACGGTGACAGAGTCGAGATCATCACAAGCCAAAACTCTAAGGGCCCAAGCAGAGACTGGCTTAACATCGTTAAATCCACTCAGGCAAAGAATAAAATCACCCAGTGGTTTAAAGCAGAGTATAAAGAAGATAACATCAGCAAAGGTAAAGACAACTTCCTTAGCTATTGTAAGTCTCATGCAATAAATCCTTCCGATATTTTGATTCCCGAATATATGGATACCATCAGAAAGAAATATGGCTTCCATGATTGGGATTCCGTTTATGCGGCCATCGGTCACGGTGGTTTAAAGGAAGGCCAGATTATAAATAAGATGGTTGAATTATTGGAAATTGCAAAGAAAAATGCAATGTCCGATGAAGAAATCATGGATTCTGTCAATGAAGCCGGAAAGATGCGTGCAAAAGAGCGTGTCGGAAAGAGCGGAATCATTGTTAAGGGAATAGACGATGTGGCTGTTCGTTTTTCAAAGTGCTGTTCTCCCGTGCCAGGTGATGAAATCGTTGGATTTGTCACAAGAGGAAGAGGCATTTCGATTCACAGAACAGACTGTGTTAACATTATTTCCCTTCCCGAAATGGACAGAGTTCGCTTAATAGATGCAGAGTGGCAGGACAGTGAAGTAATAAGCGGAAAATATCCTGTAGAAATAAGAATCTTTGCAAACAACAGAACCGGACTTTTAGCTGATATTTCAAAGGCTTTAACGGAAAGAAACATAAGCATCATTTCTTTAAATACCAGAGTAAACAAGCAGGGCCTTGTCACCATGAATACTGCTTTTGAAATCGAAGGAATAGATGAGCTTACTCATATAATTGATAAGATCCGCACCATTGAAAGTGTTATCGACATAGAAAGGACCAGAGGCTGATGGGAGATATTAAGATCGGACGTATCACACTTGGCATATACGCGACAAATTGCTACTTCATTTTCAGAGAGGGAAGTGAAGATGTTATAGTGTTCGACCCTGCCGATTCGGGCGATTATCTTTATGAAAAGTTGTCGGAAAAGGGCTTTAAGGTGGGCGCCATTATGCTTACCCACGGTCATTTCGATCATATCTTCGGAGTTAAGGATTTAAAAGAAAAATCAGGAGCTTTGGTTTATGCTTACAAAGACGAAGAAATATTGTTAAGTGATGTTAAGCTTAATCTTTCTTTGTCCGTAGGAAGAGGAGTTACCGTGACTCCTGATGTATTGTTAAAAGACGGCGAAGAGCTTGAACTTTGCGGTATTAAAATAAAGGTTATTTTCACTCCCGGTCATACAGAAGGAAGCTGTTGCTTCTACGTTAAAGAAGCAAACATTTTGATTGCGGGTGATACATTGTTTGAAGAAAGCGTGGGAAGAACCGATATGCCCACCGGTTCTTCAAGAAAATTAATTGATTCTATCAAGGAAAAACTGATGGTGCTTCCGGACGAAACAAAGGTTTATCCGGGACACGGAGATACAACCTCCATCGGAAATGAAAGGAAGTACAATCCGTTCCTTGTATAGTGCGGTGGATGGATGATAGTTGTATTAGTTAACGAGCCAAAATTTGAATATGATATACACTCTTTGGTAAAGGCTTTTTATCCTAAAGAGGATGTTAAAGTCATTACAGACCAAGAATCCGTATCGGATGTTTCTTACACTTTCAAAGTGTCCTTCGATGAGCAAAAGATAAGTTTCTTTGATGAAAAAGAAAACTTGCTTTCGACCGTTGAAAACCCCGCAAATTCAGAACGTGTAAAAGAAAAGAATAACGTAAAGAAGCTTATTTATGATGCGCTTTCAAAAAAAGAAGGGCGCACTTTGGTCTGGGGAGATTTAACCGGGATTCGCCCAACAAAGATTCCAAGAAAGCTTTTGGAAGAAGGAAAGAGCGATTCGGAAATCTTAAAATACATGCAGGATACTTACTTTGTAAGTGATGAAAAAGCCAATCTTTCAATTGATATAGCAAAGCGCGAAATTGAGATTTTAAGGCCTTTAAGAGAAAAGGGTTATTCAATATATATAGGAATTCCCTTTTGCCCCACCACATGCTTGTATTGCTCCTTTACTTCAAATCCCATAGCAATGTGGAGAGAGAGAGTTTCCGATTACTTATCGGCGCTTGAAAAAGAGATAAAATTTGTAAGTGAAAAAAGAAAAGGTAAGACCATAGATACAATCTATATAGGAGGAGGCACACCCACCACTTTAAGTGCCGATGAATTAGACCGTCTTCTTACTATGATAGATGACAACCTTGATGTGTCTAAGCTTTTAGAATATACTGTTGAAGCAGGGCGGGCCGATTCCATAACCTTAGATAAGCTTAAGGTTTTAAAGGCTCACAATGTAACAAGAATAAGTGTAAATCCTCAGACTATGAATCAAAAAACACTTGATATCATAGGAAGAAGACATACGGTTGAAGATGTTATTCGCGCATTTTATGATGCAAGAAGCGAAGGCTTTTCAAATATTAATATGGATATTATTTTGGGACTTCCCGAAGAAGGAATAAAAGAAGTATCCCATACTTTATCGGAAATAGAAAAGCTAAATCCCGATTCTTTAACAGTCCATTCTCTTGCCATAAAGAGAGCTTCAAGGCTTAATGAGTGGATTTTACAAAACGGATATGCTACTATGATAAATACGGCCGAAACAATGAAGTGTGCAAGCGATTCGGCAAAACGTATGGGCATGCATCCATATTATTTATACAGGCAAAAGAACATGGCAGGCAATTTTGAAAACACAGGTTATTCAAAGGAAGGCTGCTACGGAATATATAACATATTGATTATGGAAGAGCTTGAACCCATCGTGGCATTGGGCCCGGGTTCTGTTTCAAAGATTCTTACAAAAGAAGGCAAACCGGTCAGAACCGACAATGTGAAAGATGTTTCTTTGTACATTGAAAAGATAGATGAGATGCTTGATAGAAAAGACAAGCTGTTTGCTTTGGAAGATTAAAGAAAGGTATTGAAAATGGCATTGGTAAAAAAGCCCGTTACGGGCATGAAAGAAATACTTCCCAAAGAAATGGAAGTAAGAGATTACGTACAAAGAGTAATTAAAGAAACTTATAAATCTTTTGGATTTACTGCAATCGAGACTCCTTGCTTGGAAGATTTAAACAATCTTTGCTCAAAGCAGGGCGGTGAAAACGAGAAGCTTATTTTCAAGGTTTTAAAGCGTGGTGAAAAGTTAAACCTTGAAACAGCAAAGACAGAAAACGATTTAACGGATATGGGCTTAAGATACGACCTTACCGTTCCGCTTGTAAGATTTTATTCAAACAATTCAAACAACCTTCCCTCACCTTTTAAGGCACTTCAGATGGGAAATGTTTGGAGAGCTGACAGACCTCAAAGAGGAAGATACCGCCAGTTTATGCAGTGTGATATCGATATTTTCGGTGAAAGCACAAACATGGCCGAGATCGAACTTATTTTAGCTACCACCACCACTCTTGGAAAGATTGGTTTTAAGGGATTTGAAATAAGAATAAATGAACGCCGTTTGTTAAAGGCAATGGCTTTATATGCAGGCTTTGATGAAGATAAGTTTGATACTGTATGCATCATTTTGGATAAGCTTGATAAGATAGGCTTAGACGGCGTAAGAGAAGAACTTTCAAAAGAAGGTTTCTCAGAAGAGAGTATAAATAAGTACTGTAAGCTTTTTGAAAATCTTTCAAATGATATCGAAGGCTTAAAGAAGATTAAAGATACTTTAAAGGATTATGTTGAAGATGATGTAATCACTAACCTTGTTGAAATCATCGAAAGCGTTGAATCGGTTAAAAAGGCTGACTTTAAGATGGTGTTTGACCCTACCCTTGTAAGAGGTATGGGATACTACACAGGAACAATATTTGAAATCGCCCTTCCTCAGTTCGGAGGAGCCTGCGGCGGTGGCGGAAGATACGATAAGATGGTTGGAAACTTCACAGGCACAAACGTACCGGCCTGCGGTTTTTCAATCGGATTTGAAAGAATCGTTCTTCTTTTAATGGAAAACGGATTTGAAATTCCCGGAAGCAAAGACAAGGTTGCTTACCTTGTTGAAAAGGATATGCCTAAGGATAAATACGCTGAGATTTTAAATAAGGCCATGAATGAAAGAGAAAAAGGCATTCAGGTTTTGGTAACAAAGATGAATAAGAATAAAAAGTTCCAGAAAGAACAGTTGTCGGCCGAGGGCTACAATTCTTTCGAAGAGTTTTATTCTAACCCCTTAAACTAAGGCTCGGAGGTTTCTTTGGATAAATCGGCATGTGTTGTTTATTTGGCAAAAACATCTAATTTAAACGAAGACGATCTTTTTAAGGAATACGGCGATTCCTTTTCAAAAGAAAGGCTTGAAAGAATCAATAAAAAGCCTTGTGGGAAAGTAAAAAAAGAGCTCATTTTTGCAGGTGCTCTTTTAAGTAAAGCTTTAAAACTGCAAGGAATCGATTCTCCCTGCTTTTATTATAAAGAAAACAAAAAGCCATATTTAAAGGGACAAGATGTTTTCTTTAACCTTTCTCACTCAGGAGTCTATGTGGGAGTGGCCATAGGAAACAAAGAAATAGGGTTTGATATTCAAAAGCCTGTTTTAAATGTAAGTAAGAGTTTAATTAATCGGATTCTTACTAAAGAAGAAGCAGTGCTTTATAAAGAATTAAAGGTTTCTTTTAACGAAATATGGGCTATAAAAGAAAGCTATTCAAAACTTACCGGTGAGGGCATTAGCCTTAACTTTAAAGAGATTTCGTATAAAAAAGAAAACATAGATTTAAAGATTGATATTTTAAAAAACGGAATAAAAGAAGCAACCGGGTGCGTGATAGACTTGCCCCTTAACTATAAGGCTTCTTTATGTGTAAAAGATAATCTTGAAAGTGTAAACGTTGTTTTTTTGGATTTGTGATTCGAAAGGAGTAATTCTTGGACACGACAGACGTCATTCATATTACGTCACTATTTATTCTTTTGATATTTTCAGCCTTCTTTTCATCGGCGGAAACAGCTCTTTCTTTGGTAACAAAGGTTAAGCTTCACGCAATGGAAGAAGAGGGAAAGAAGCATGTAAAGCTTTTAAACAAAATAATGGATAACTATGACAGAGTTATTACAACAATACTAATCGGAAACAACATAGTTAACCTGTCAGCTTCATCCATTGCTACCATAATCACCCTAAAGCTTTGGGGAAATATTTATGTATCGGTCGCAACGGGAGTGCTTACTTTCATTGTGCTTATTTTCGGAGAAATAGTTCCTAAGACCATAGCCAGAAGAAAAAGTGATGAAATGGCTCTTTCTTTTGCGCCAATAATAAATATAATAATAATTGTGCTCTTTCCCATTGTATTTATTATCGAAAAGTTTTCTAAGTTTATTTTGTTTATATTGGGACAAAGCAAGGATGATTCAAACACCATCACAGAATCGGAGCTTCGCTCTTATGTGGATGTTTCAAAAGAGGACGGTGTTATTGAATCGGATGAGCATCAGATAATAAGTAATGTATTTGACTTTAGTGATTCTATCGCCAAAGACATTATGATTCCAAGAATCGATATGACCACCATTTCCTATGATGCTACATACAAGGAAGTAATGAAGGTCTTCAGAGATTCAATGTACACAAGACTTCCCGTATACAAAGGGGAGATTGAAAATATCATAGGCTTTATAAATGTAAAGGACCTTTTAAGATTAAAGGATCCCGAAACCTTTAACGTTTCAAAGTTTTTGCGTGAAGCTTATTATACTTTTGAATACAAAAAGACAAGCGATTTGCTTATTGAAATGAGGAGTTCATCAAAGAACCTATCTTTTGTAAACAACGAGTACGGTGAAACGGTTGGTATGATTACTTTAGAAGACTTGCTTGAAGAAATCGTAGGTCAGATAAGAGATGAATACGATGCCGACGAATACGAGCAGATCACTAAAGATGACGACGGTTATTTAATCGAAGCAAAGATGAAGTTAGAAGATATAAACGATGTTTTGGGTACTGACTTTGCTTCAGATGATTATGACAGTATAGGCGGACTTGTGCTTGACCAGTTAGACAGAATCCCTGAGGATTCCGAATCCGTTATTTTGGAAAACGGTACCGTATTAAAGGTATGCGGCATCAAGTCAAACCGTATAGACAAAGTGCATGTAACGCTTCCAAAATCAGAAGAGAATGAAGAAGCGACAGATAAATAAATGTATTAAGGAGAATGTAACATGAGTAAGAAGAAAGGCATATTTACTGTTGCCCTTATCGTTTTGTTTGCAATCTTTATCGGATATGTAGACATTTTCGGTTTCGGCACAAGTAAAGCAGGAAGTGCCAAAGACATCAAATTGGGACTCGACCTTGCAGGCGGTGTTTCAATCACATACCAGGTTGTAGGCGATGAAAATCCCTCCACTCAGGATATGGATGATACCATCGGCAAGCTTGAACAGCGTGTATGGACATACTCAAACGAGGCTGTTGTATACAAAGAAGGTTCAAATCGTATCAACGTAGAAATTCCCGGTGTATATGATGCCAACAAAATCTTAAAAGATCTCGGACGTCCCGGTACTTTGTATTTTATTAAACACTACGGTGCCGACGGTACACCAAACTTTACCTACGATCCTTCAACAAGAGAACCTTATTTGCTTAAGGACATAGAAGAGATCAAAGCAGACGGTTCTGCAATATTACAGGGTACAGATGTAAAGGAAGCTCAGGCAGGAAGTATCACAAACAACATGGGCAATTCCGAAATCATCGTACACTTAACTTTCACTCCCGAAGGAGCTGAAATATTTAAGCAGGCTACAACAGAAGCTTTTTACAACAATCACGATCCGATTGCCATCTACTATGACGGCGAAGTAATAAGTGCTCCTTCCGTAAGCTCTGTTATCGATGACGGTGTAGCGCAGATTTCAGGCGGATTTGACTATGAAGAAGCAGAGAAGCTTGCAAGCACCATTCGTATCGGTGGCCTTAGCCTTGAACTTGAAGAACTTCGTTCAAACGTAGTAGGTGCATCACTTGGTCAGAACGCAATTCAGTCAAGCTTACTTGCAGGTATGATCGGTTTTGCAGTTGTAGTAATCTTCATGATTGTTGTTTACTACATGCTTGGTTTAACAAGTACAATTGCTTTAGGATTATATGCAGTACTTGAAATTTTCTTAATCAGCGGATTCGGAATCACACTTACACTTCCCGGTATCGCAGGTATCATCCTTTCAATCGGTATGGCCGTGGATGCTAACGTTATTATCTTTGCAAGACTCAGAGAAGAACTTGCAACGGGAAAGACAGTTGATTCTTCTATAAAGGTAGCTTATTCAAAGGCTATGAGCGCTATTTTGGACGGTAACATCACCACACTTATAGCAGCTGCGGTTCTTTGGATTATGGGTTCAGGCTCAATTAAGGGCTTTGCGCAGACACTTGCCCTTGGTATCTGCTTATCAATGTTTACAGCCGTTGTTATCACAAAGCAGCTTTTGAAAGCATTTGTGGGAATGGGCATCACAAACCCCAAGGTATACGGCGTAGCAAAAGAAAGAAAGACAATCGACTTTTTATCAAAGAAGGGTCTTTTCTTTGCAATTTCAGGTGCTGTTATTGCTTTAGGTTTAGTATTCATGCTTGCGCTTAACTCAAACAATGCAAGCCGTGGCCACTCACTTAACTATAGCCTTGAGTTCCTTGGCGGTACACAGACCACAGTTCCTTTCAATCAGGAATATTCACTTGAAGAAATCAATGACCTTATGGTTAAGGATATTGAAGGAATTGTAAAAGACAGTAACGTTGTCACCACAAAGGTTGCAGGAACCAACGAAGTTATCTTTAAGACAGTAACACTTGATGCGGACCAGCGTATCAAGATGAATGATTACTTTAAGAATCAGTTTGGCGTTGATACTGAGACCATTAAGACTGAAACAATCAGTTCAACAATCAGTGCGGAATCTCAGAGAGAAACAATCGTAGCAGTGCTTGTTGCCTGCGTATGCATGCTTATTTACATCTGGTTTAGATTTAAAGATGTACGTTTCGGCGCTTCATCAGTTATGGCTCTTGCCCACGACGTACTTGTAACATTGACCTTCTATGCCGTTGCATATGTAAGTGTCGGTTCATCATTTGTAGCATGTATGCTTACCATTGTCGGTTATTCAATCAACGCGACAATCGTTATCTTTGATAGAATACGTGAAAACTTGGGTGAAGCAACACCTAAGACAAAGCTTAAAGATATCGTTAATTCAAGTATTTCAACCACACTTTCACGAAGCATATTTACTTCACTTACCACATTTATCATGGTAGTTGCTTTGTATATCTTCGGTGTAAGTTCAATCAAGGAATTCGCACTTCCTTTGGCAGTTGGTATCCTTTGCGGTACATACTCATCTATCTGCCTTGCAGGTGCAATGTGGTTTGTACTTAGAAACAAAAAGAAAGAAGACTAGTGTAATGGAAAAATGGGTTGAAATTCGAAGAGGCGGCGATTTTAATAAAATAGCTAAGGAATTTGGTATTTCACCCATAGTTGCAAGAGTTTTAAGAAACAGAGATTTGGTTGATGCAGAGGAGATAAATGCGTTTTTATCTCCTCGCGTCGATCGTTTTTATAGCCCGTTTATGCTTCCCGGCATCGATCGGGTTATTTTTGTGCTCTTAAATAAAATATCCGAAAAAAAGAAGATTCGTATAATCGGCGACTATGATGTGGACGGCATATCCTCAACCTACATATTCTTCAAAGGCTTAAAATACTTTGGAGCAGATGTGGATTACGTGATTCCCCACAGAATAGAAGACGGGTATGGCATAAACAATAAGCTCATAAAAGCGGCATATGACGAAGGTATAGATACCATTCTTACCTGCGATAACGGAATTGCAGCTAAAGACCAGACAGATTATGCAAAGGAACTTGGCATGACGATGGTAATAACAGACCATCATGAAGTTCCATACACAGAAGAAAATGGTGAAAGAAAATACATTCTTCCAAATGCCGATGCATTAACAGACCCTAAAGTAAACGATTCGACTTACCCATTCCCCGGAATCTGCGGAGCCTTTGTAGCTTACAAAGTAATTGAAGCTATGGCGATAGATAAGGGGATTGAAAGGGAAGATTCTTTTATTACTTTAAAAGAAGAATTGACCGAGTTTGCGGCCCTTGCAACCGTTTGTGACGTGATGGAGCTTAAGAGTGAAAACAGGTCTTTGGTGTGTGAAGGCGCAAAGCTTATGGAGCACACAAAGAACACAGGTTTAAAAGCACTTATTAAAGTTACGAAAATGGAAGCAAGAGCACTTACTCCCTATCACTTTGGATTTGTGTTGGGGCCTTGCCTAAATGCAAGCGGAAGGCTTGATACATCACTCCGAGCCCTTTCTTTATTCTTGGAAGAAGACTTTAATGAAGCCATAAAGAAAGCAGAAGATTTACAAAACTTAAATGAAGAGAGAAAGAGCCAGACTTTAAAGGCTACAGAAGAAGCTTTTAAAATAATAGATGCAATGAATAAGCCTGATAAGGTGCTGGTGGTTTATTTGCCCGATTGCCATGAAAGCCTTGCGGGAATCGTGGCAGGAAGAGTGAGAGAGAGATACGATCATCCTGCTTTTGTGGTAACCAAGACAGAAAAAGGATTAAAGGGAAGCGGTCGAAGCATAGATGCCTACGACATGTTTGAGGGCCTTAATGAAGTAAAGGAATACTTAACCAAGTTTGGCGGTCACAAACTGGCTGCGGGAATATCTTTGGAAGAAAAGGACTTGGATGCCTTTAGAAAAGCTTTAAACGATAATTGTAAATTAAAGGATGAAGACTTTTTTGAAACGGTAAAAATCGATATGGAACTTCCCTTTGAGTTTGCTACCCTTTCTTTGGCAAGAGAGCTTGAAGTGTTAAAGCCATTTGGTGTGGGAAACGAAAAGCCCATGTTTGCCGTAAGCAGTGCCACCATTATTTCGGGTATGAAAATCGGCAAAAACAAAAACGTGGGAAAATACAAGGTAATGGATGAAGCAGGCAAAGTTTATGAGGTAATTTACTTTGGTGATCTTTCAGAACTTGAAAAGTATGTAGAAAGCATTTACGACGAAGACACCGCAAAGCTTTTACACTCAGGTCAGAGAGTGAAAGTGGTGCTTGGCATGTGCTATCAGCTTGAAATAAATTCCTATATGGGAAATGACAGTGTGCAGATACAATTAAAGAATTATAGATAGAGATAATGTAATGATTATTCACAAGCCTTCACTTCAACTCGTAATCCGACTCTTCGAGTCTTCTCCGCGCAATGCGCTACGATTACTCGTTGAGTTGAAGTCGTTGCTTCGCAACCCATTCACCAAAAAATCAACAGCCGGCTTTCGGTGCAAGCACCAAGACCGGCTTTATGATTTTTGGCTCATTGCTTGTGAATAACGACATTTTTGACAAAAATACAATAGCTCCGGGTTAACCGGAGCTATTGCTACTATGAGGGGGGAGATAGTGAGTGTTATCAACTATCCTAAAAAAGATATTACACTAAAATTGTGTACAAATTGTGAACAAAATCAAAGTTTATAAAAATTTTTAATTATGATAGAATTTTCTTGTATGGATTTTGGAGGAAAAATGGGAGAATTCTCTTTTGCAAAAGTAATAATAAATATTTCTCATGAGAGTGTTGATAGGCCTTTTACATACATTATTCCCAGTAATTTGAAGGGCGAGGTAGAAGCGGGCACAAAAGTTTATGTCCCCTTTGGAAAAGGCAATTCTTTAAAAGAAGGAATTGTTTTGGAAGTTACCGACAAGTCAGAATTACCTATAGAGAGGCTTAAAGAGATAGATTCGGTATCTTTAAACGCCTACGGAGTATCCGACCAAAGAATAGCTTTGGCAAGCTGGATTAAGAGAAATTACGGTTCCACCATGATTGCCGCCCTAAAGACTGTTCTTCCCGTTCAATCCAAAGTAAAAGAAAACATAAAGAAAACCGTAGTAAGAAAGGTTTCTTTGGACGAACTTGAAGACTTTATTTCTCTTGCCACAAGAAAAAATAATGCAGCGCAGGTAAGATTGGCCTGTGCATTAAGGGACGAAGAGAGAATCCCTAAAGAAATTCTGGATGATAAGCTTCATATCTTGGCTTCTACATATAAAAAGATGCAGGAACTTGGCATTATAGATATTGAAGAGGATACTGTTTTTAGAAATCCTGTTTCTTTAAACCTTGAAAAAGACAATAAGCTTTTGCTTAGCGATGAGCAGACTTCAATTGTTAACGAAGTTTTGAGTGATTATAATAAAGGCATTCATAAAACTTATTTGATTCATGGAATAACGGGAAGCGGTAAGACCGAAGTCTATATGCAGATTATAGATGAGGTTATAAAAATGGGAAGAGAAGTTATTGTTTTGATTCCCGAAATTGCCCTTACTTATCAGACACTTATGCGCTTTTACAAGCGATTTGGAAAAAGAGTGTCGGTTATGAATTCCACTCTTTCAAAGGGGGAGCGATACGATATTTTCAAACAGGCGGAGGAAGGCCTTTTGGATATTGTCATAGGGCCGAGATCTGCTTTATTTACTCCTTTTAAGAATTTAGGATTAATAGTTATAGATGAAGAGCATGAAGGCACATATAAAAGCGAGAGCGTGCCTAAATACCATGCAAGAGAAACCGCCATAGAGCTTGCAAGAATGAATAACGCAAGCGTTATTTTAGGTTCGGCAACTCCAAGCGTTGATTCTTATTATAAGGCGTTAAAGGGTGAGTATAAGCTGTTTACTTTAACTAAGAGGCTTACGGGAAATCAACTTCCGGAGGTTATTGTCTCTGACTTAAGAGAAGAACTTATTAAAGGAAACAGAAGTATTCTTTCAAGAAAGCTTCAGGAACTTATTGAAGACAGACTTTCTAAAAATGAGCAGATAATGCTTTTTTTAAACAGAAGAGGTATGGCCGGCTTTGTGTCTTGCAGAGCCTGCGGCTTTGTAGTAAAATGTCCGCATTGTGACGTTTCTTTGTCCTTACA
>JAILCK010000117.1 GCA_024680435.1 Lachnospiraceae bacterium | reverse complement strand
TGGTTTCATGCAAAGGATTTGCCAAAACCAGGCCTCCAAGCGAACCGTTACCAATGGGCATAGCCTCGCTTGCATTCTTAGAATAGTCTTTTCTGTATAAGCCTTTAAATTTCATGTATTCCCCCTAAGATTGCTTTTTACATTATAAAAAGCTTTAGTCTGAATAATTATATCACAAAAGGTGCAAAAGAAAACAGGCAAGGGGCACCTTTTGGCCTCTTACCTGCTTAAGTTTTCTTTAAAAACCTTTTGATTTTTGTGTGGCAAAGAAATTGTCAACAGCCTCCACTATCTGGTTTGAAGGCATGCTCTTTAAAAGGTAGCCCTGAGGCTTTAAACTTAATACCTTCGCTACACTTTCTTTGTCCCCTTTTGAAGTAAGAAAAATTACGGGAATACTCTCAGTCTTTATTTCGGATCTTATCATTTCAAGCATCTGAGGCCCCGAGCACACAGGCATTTCATAATCCAAAAGCACTAAGTCAGGCTGGTTTACGGCCAAGAAAGAAATTGCGCTTGTAGCTGAATTGACCATGGAAATTCTGTACTTTCCTTCAAGCCAGCCCTTAACCGTTCTAAGCATTGTACCCGAATCATCCACAAGCAAAATGTGCTTTTTGTTTGCACCTGTTTCAATGGAATCGGCTCTTGCCTTTAAAGTATCAGATATTTTCTTTACGTTAATGGGACGTTCAAAACAATCTCCTAAGCATTCGCTTGGAAGCATGTCTGTAATTACCTTTAATTCTTCCGCATAGCCTATTAAGAATATCTTCTTATCTTCTTCCATGCAAAGATCTTTAATGTAGATTAAGGCTTCTGTTTCCTGAATGGCCTTTTCATCCGCGTATATAAAGAACATATCGGGCTTATCCGCAACCTTATTGATTTCGTTGATGTTTAGCTTACAAAAGTCACATTCAAATCCGACTTCTTTAAGCCCGTCCCTGACCGCGTTTACAATAAACGATGAGGTCTCTCCTATAAACAAAACACGTTTAACCATACTGTCCCCTTTCAAAACTTACGCAAGTAATGCAAGAATGTCGTCTCTGGCAACTTCCGCCACCAAAGTTTTTAATTTGGCATATTTGTCTTTAAAGTCATCGGGCATAGCGTATTTCTTTAATTCTTCCATGACCGAATCAACGCCGTCAAAGTCAAATGCCTCAACCATTTCTCTGATTGCCGCAAGGGCATCTTTTAAACTGTCATCATCAATTGTTTCTTTATCTTCACCGGGGTTAACAATGGGTTCAAGATTGTTAACAAGCTCCCTGTAAATTCTAAGTAATTCTCCGGTAGCGTTCTTTATCTTTGTTTCATTTTCTTCGTTTCCCGCTTTTTCCAAAGCAAGGGCCAAATGAGACAAAGGAAGGGCTCCTATTATTCTTGCGGCAGATTTTAAAGCATGGACCTGAATTGTGTAGTTTTTAAAGTCCATTTGCTCAAAATACTGTTCAATTGTATCCGCTCTTGAAAGCCCTGTATCCGTAAACTCTCCCACTACCTTTTGATAAAGTTCCAATGAGCCTGAATGTTCCAAACCTTCTTTTGGATTAATGTATCCGACTTTCGATAAGCTTTCCATGAAGGTTTCTTTTTTCTCTTTAACAGGTTCATTTGATTCATCCGCTAAAAGATATTCCCTTATTCTTTCAGGATCGTCTATAACAAGGTTATCGGGAATATAGGTTTTAAGCGCATTTTCAAGCTTATCTGTTTCAATCGGCTTTGAAAGATAATCGTCAAATCCGCTTCCTAAATAAAAATCTTTTGCCCCTTCTATGGCATTTGCCGTAAGTGCAATCACCGATACGTCACGGTTTCTTGAGTCAGCGCTTTCTTTAATGATTTTAAGAGTCTCGATTCCGTCAAGTTGCGGCATCATGTGGTCTAATAATATTAAATCAAAGCGCGTACTCTTACATTCTTCGATTGCCTTTTCTCCGCTTTCACACAAAGTGATTGATGCTTTTGTATCTTTTAAAAGACCTTCCGCTATCATAAGGTTTACGCTTGAATCATCCACCACCAAAATCTTTGCATCGGGAATAATGAAGGCTCTATCAACGGGTGCCTCGGATTCTCTTAAGTGCTTAAAGGTTTCTTCGAAATTGCCTATGGGCTCCCAGTCAACAACCTTTTGCTCCAAAGAAAACTTAAATGTGGATCCCACGCCATAGGTGGATTCGGCTCTAAGTTCCGAGCCCATAAGATTTAAGACCTTCTTTGTAACGCTCATTCCAAGGCCTATACCGGTTGAACTTTTCGCACTGTCTTCTTCGTATGAAGAAACCGGGTCTAAAATCTTATCTAAATCTCTTTCCGACATTCCACGGCCTGTATCCGCTACCGTAAAGGTGGCTATTATACTTCCTTCTGTAGACTTAGAATAAGAAATCTTAAGCTCTACTTTTCCTTCGCTTGT
>JAILCK010000085.1 GCA_024680435.1 Lachnospiraceae bacterium | reverse complement strand
GAAATGGGCTTTGCTAAGAAGCCATCCATTCCGTTTTCTCTATACATCTTGTCGACACCCTTTACGGCGTTGGCGGTTAAAGCTACGATTTTAACTTTGTTGCCCACATCAGGTAGAGCTCTTATGCGGGCTGTGGCTTCGATGCCATCGATTTCAGGCATCATGTGGTCCATGAAGATAAAGTCAAAATGCTTAAGCTCCATTGCCGCAACGGCCTGAGTGGCATTTGAGCAAAGGGTGGGCTTGATTTCATACTTTCCAAGGATTTCTTTCATGACACGTAAATTAACAACGTTGTCATCTACCACCATGACTTTGGCATCGGGCGCTTTAAAGCTTATTGTCTCTTTTTCTACCTTGTGAGGCTTTGTAAGAAGGTAAACCTCCGCGCTTGTCATGGGCTTTCTTATAATTTCTCCGTTACTTCCGGGCTCTAAGAATTCCATGCAGCAAGCAACGCCTACGGCTCTTACAAAAGGATTTTCTGCTCTAAACTCTTCAGAGAATAAGTAAGGGTGCTCCTTTGTTGTAAATAAAACAAGAGGGCTTTCCTTTAAGAAAATCTCATCTGAAATATCTTCTTCCGCGCAAGTTACAAATTTAGCTCCGCAGTCTGTTAAAAGCTTTTTATAATAGCCTGTTGTTTCAAAGTCTGATTCCACAAGGATAAAGGGAAGTGAACCGTTCTTTTCAAAATAGTCCATAACCTCTTTTTTGTAGGTTTTGCGGCTTCTTATTACCTGTTCAACGGTTGCTGTAAATGTGGAGCCTTTTCCGTATTCACTCTCAACCGTAATGTTTCCGTGCATCATGCGGGCAAGGGCAATTGAGATTGCAAGGCCAAGGCCTGTACCCTCTTTTGCTTTGTTCTTTGCTCTGTCAACCTGCACGAAGGCTTCGAAAAGGTCCTTCATGTCGCTTTCTTTAATACCGATACCGGTATCGGATACTGTAAAGATTAAGCGTACCTTATTGTCGGGAAGCACCTCATAATCAATCTTTAATGATACTTCACCTTCGTCTGTATATTTAACCGCATTGTTTAAAAGGTTTAAAAGAATCTGTCTGATTCTTCCAAGGTCTCCGTACAATTCATAGGGGATATCGGGATTTACGTACATGTTGAATTTAAGCTCTTTTTCACATGCACGAATGGCAATCATTTCCCTTACATCCGATATAAGCTCGGATAATTCGTATTCTTCATCAATGATGTCGTATTTTTGAGCCGTAATCTTTGAAAAATCAAGTAAGTCGTTGATTATTTCCAAAAGGTTTGCGGCAGATGAATGAATCGTTTTTGCAAAGTCTCTGCTTCCGGCGGATAAGTCATCCGCATTTACCAATAGTTCGCTCAAAGCATAAATCGCATTCATGGGCGTGCGAATCTCATGGCTCATGTTTGCAAGGAAGGTGCTCTTTGCAGCGTTTTCTTCAAGGGCACGTCTGCTTTCCTTAATGCTTTCAAAAGCGACTCTTACGGTTTCAAGACCTGTCATGAAGATGACTATCATGATGGCGATGTTAACAAAATCAACCTTAACTACGCCTGTTATATAGGTCCAAAAGATTTCTCCAAGGCCTCCGAAAAGTGCCACAATTACAGACACAATGGGGACAATGAGTTCTTTTTCTCTTTCTTTAATATATTTAATGATTAACGTAACGGCACAAACAGCGCCTGATAAGCCCATCAAAATGTGGGTTGCAAGCATCATTTCAAAGAAGTCTTTTATGTTTAAAACCTGAAGTACAATTTGCACCACAACATTTACTTCAAGGGCACATAAAAGAACCGCCATGATTTTATGATAGGTTCTTTTTTCAACGGAATCGGCATAAAGCACCAAAGGAATTGCCACAAGTGCCAGGAATAAAAAGTTTGCCGACGTATTGCCCGTTAAATTTGAAATGAGCATGGGGGTTAACTTACATTCAGTATATTCCCAACAGGATGCAATGATTGCAAGAAGGGAAATATAAAGCATCTGCTCTGCGGACTTTACATGCGTTACCTTTAAGAAAATGTAGTAAATCAGCAAAATAACACCGATCATAGCAGTAATGAAGATGTATATTAAGTTACCGCCGTAAGTATGGGCAAGATGAGCAACTGCCTCTGCATAAGTACCTATATAGCAGTTCGCAAAGTGACTCTTGTATTCATCGTAGGGACTTGTAATCTCAATTCGTAAATCCTTGCCCGAACTTCCTTCGGGAAGAAGAATCAAGTTCCATATGCTTCCGTAGTTACTTCCAAAGGCAGCATACTGCTTTCCGCCGTATTCATAGATAAGCTCATTATCCACGTACACATGGATTTCCTGTAACGATGTGCCGTAGAGCAAGGTTGCGCCTGCAGGAAGATTGTCGGGAAGCTTATTTGTGAGCACCACCGAATTATTCTCAATATCCAGTTCGCCTTTTGTGGGGAGGGTAATGTCAATAGATTTATCGCCGTCTTGTATGGTCCATCCGTCGTTATATTTTTGAATCTTATCATAGTCTTTGAAGTAGTTGACGTTTTGGAACGGTTTATGATTGTTTGAATAAACGATCACGATTATTGTAAGCAAACAAACGGCAATAAATCCGTACTGGATGCCGTGTCGTTTATTAAGCTTAAATATGTTTTTTCCCATTTTTCTTCCGTTTCTTTCCCAGAAGGTTTTCCACTTTGTTCACAAGATTGTCGGACAAGCAAAACCCGCCCGTTTATACATTAAGAAAAAAAGATGAGCCTTAAGGCTCATCTTCTTCATTCATAGCCTCTCCGTAAAGTCTAGCACACTTTACGGCAACGTGCCAGCCTTTTAAGAGTTTCTTTCTTTCATCAGTATCCATGGATGCTTCAAACTTTCTGCCAAGCTTCCAGTTTTCTTTAATCTCTTCCACATCTTTCCAAAATCCTGTGGCAAGGCCTGCCAAGTA
>JAILCK010000075.1 GCA_024680435.1 Lachnospiraceae bacterium | reverse complement strand
TAAACGATCCCAAAAGCGATATAAACGCCTTAAGAGAGCGAATCGGAATGGTGTTTCAGCAGTTTAATCTTTTCCCTCACATGAATGTGAAAGAAAACATTGAGCTTGCGCCCATGAAGGTGCTTGGAAAATCAAAAGAAGAAGCTTCAAAAAAGGCGGATGAATTGCTTAAAAGAATCGGGCTTTTTGATAAGGCCGATTCTTATCCCAACCAGTTATCGGGTGGCCAGAAACAGCGTATTGCCATTGCAAGAGCCTTGGCCATGGCCCCTGATGTAATGCTTTTTGACGAGCCTACATCGGCCCTTGACCCTGAAATGGTGGGAGAAGTATTGGAATTAATGAAAGAACTTGCAAGATCCGGCATGACGATGGCCGTCGTTACTCATGAAATGGGCTTTGCAAGAGAAGTTGCAACCAGAGTCATTTTCATTGATGAAGGAGTTATCAAAGAAGAAGGGGCGCCTGAGGACTTTTTTTCGAATCCGAAGGATCAAAGACTTAAGGACTTTTTGTCTAAAGTCTTATAACAACAAATTTGTTAAAGAAATGACAACATGGGCATGGTCCCAAGGCTAACGGATGTGATATCATTCAGTTAGTCACTACACCATTTGGGAGGGAAATATGGCAGTAAAGATTTATGTTACAAAAAATTACGATGAATTAAGTAAGGTTGCAGCGAATATTTTGGCGGCTAAGGTGGTGCTTAAGCCTGATTGTGTGCTTGGACTTGCAACAGGTTCCACACCTATCGGCACCTACAAAAACCTTATTAAGAAGTACGAAGACGGCGATTTGGATTTTTCAAAGGTTACAACCGTAAACCTTGATGAGTACAGAGGACTTGAGAGAACTCATGACCAAAGTTACTACTACTTTATGCATGACAATCTTTTTGATCATGTTAACTTAAGAAAGGATGCAAGCTTTTTGCCCGATGGTTCAAAGCCCGATGCAGCTAAGGAATGTGAAGCATACGAAGAAAAAGTAGCTTCTTTGGGATATGCAGACATCCAGCTTCTTGGTATCGGAAGAAACGGACATATCGGATTTAACGAGCCTTGCGATGAATTTATTCAAAAGACTCACTGTGTTGATTTGACAGAGTCTACAATCGAAGCAAACAAGCGCTTCTTTGCATCGGCAAATGATGTTCCCAAGCAAGCCTACACAATGGGTATCGGAACAATCATGAACGCAAAGAGCATTTTGATTTTGGCAAGCGGAAAAGACAAAGCGGAAGCAGTAAAGAATTCGTTCTTCGGACCTGTAACTCCTCAGGTTCCCGCTTCAATCTTACAGTTCCATCAGGATGTAACCTTGGTGGTTGATGAAGAAGCTTATTCACTTTGCAAGTAATCTAAGAAAAACGGTTGCGTAAAAATAAACTTGTATCAATGAAAATCAGATAAGCGAAAAAGCCTGTAAACAAGGCGTTTAAACCCGAAGCGAGTCTTCGGGTTTTTTATTTTCTGCTTAAGTAAACAATTAAGTTAAAAAAGTGTGATTTGAACAGTTTTTTGCGCTGTACCTGTTAAAAATAACAAAAAAATCCAAAACAAAAATAACCATAATTACCAAAAAAGGTAAAAATGACAACAAAAGTATAAAAAAACGTTGCAAAAATATAAAAATTGTTGTATCTTAAAGCTACGAAAACGATTAAGAAGCGGTTTTCGGTAATTGTGTGAGGTTTAAGGTATGAAAGATTTCTTTAGAAACACCTGGAAGCACAGAGCTCACGTTGTTATGGCTCTGCCGGTTTTCCTGATTTTGTTCTTTATAATGTATGTTCCCATGGCCGGTTTGGTTATGGCATTTAAAGATTATGATTTTTCATTGGGTATTTTCAGAAGCCCTTGGGCAGGCTTAAAGAACTTTAACTTTATGCTTGTATCTAAAGACATGTTTGTAAGAATGACAAAGAATACAATTTTGTATTACTTGCTTTTTACATCCGTGGGTACATTTTTAAATGTTACTCTTGCAATCGCAATCGATCAGCTTTTATTTAAGAAAATGGCTAAGTCCATGCAGACGATAATGATTATCCCAGTATTCATTTCATACGCTGCGGTACAGTTTATCGTTTATGCATTCTTAGGTTCAAATACAGGACTTATAAACCACATGCTTGGAACCAACATTAAGTTTTATTCAAACGGCGCCCTTTGGCCATGGATACTTCTTATTGTAAAGATCTGGAAAGATACAGGTTACGGTTCGGTTCTTTACATGTCGGTACTTGCCGGTATTGATTCAGAGCTTTATGAAGCCGCTGAAATCGACGGCGCAAATAAGTGGAGAAAGATTTGGCACATCACACTTCCTTCCCTTATTCCTATGGTTACGGTAATGCTTCTTTTGTCGGTAGGTAATGTAATGAGATCCGATACAGGTCTTTTCTACCAGGTAACACGTAACAACGGAGGCCTTTACAAGTACACCCAGGTTATCGACTCTTACGTACTTAACTCCATCTTAAGAAGTTCGGATTTTGGATACACTGCAGCTGCATCCCTTTTCCAATCGGTAGTCGGATTATTATTAATGTTATTTGCAAACTGGCTGGTTCGTAAAATTGAACCGGAAAATGCATTGTTTTAAGGAGGCTTTAAAGTATGAGCAAAAAGAAGAACAGTGCATTGGATATTGCACCTTCAAGAAGAGAAAGAAAAGGATTCGGCCAATACGTTTTGGCGTTTATACTCCTTTTATATACCGTAGTATGTTTCTTGCCTGTATGGCTTGTATTCGTTGCTGCATTTACGGATGAAAAAACAATCGCAAGAAACGGTTTCGCCTTCTGGCCTGAGAAGTGGTCACTTAACGGCGTTAACGCAGTTTTAAAATACGGCGACAAGCTTGTAAGTTCATACGGAGTAACGATCTTTGTTACTGTTGTGGGAACTTTCTTAGGCCTTTTGGTAATGAGCATGTTTGCTTATTCCATCAGCCGTAAAGATTTCAAACTTTCAAAATTTTTATCGGTTTATTTGCTGATTCCCATGCTCTTTAACGGCGGTCAGCTTTCGGGTTACATTTGCTTTACAACCTACTATCACTTAAAGGATAACCTTTGGGTATTGATTTTACCTTTGTGTGTAACAACGATGAACGTAATTATTCTTCGTACCTACATTGCAAACTCAATCCCCGGAGAGCTTATGGAAGCTGCAAAGATAGACGGTGCGGGAGAATACAGAACATTCTTCCAGATCACACTTCCTTTACTTAAGCCTTCACTTGCAGCTGTTGGATTTATGATGGCAACCGCATACTGGAACGATTGGCAGAATGCTCTTATGTACATCGATACAGATAAAAAGAAACCGTTACAGCTTCTTCTTATCAACATCCAAAAGAGTATAGAGTTCTTGCTTAACAACAATAACGTTCCTTCGTCGGTTAGAGCGGCAATGGGAGGTACCATTCCTCAGTACTCATCAACGATGGCAACGGTTATCGTGGTAATCGGACCTATCATGATAGCATATCCTTTCTTTCAGAAGTATTTCATTAAGGGCCTTACGGTTGGCTCAGTAAAAGGGTGATATTTATCTGCTTTTTATGGCGGTAAATATAGATACTAAAAACATTTTTTAATGGGAGGACAAAAAAATGAAAAAATTGTTAGCCGGCATTCTTGCTGCAACAATGATGGTTTCTCTCTGTGCTTGTGGCGCTAAGCCTGCAGAAACTCCTGCATCCAAGACAGAAACAGCTCAGACTGAAACAAAGACAGAAACATCAACAGAAGCTACTACAGAATCAGGTGCAACAAGCATTGTAGTTTACAGAGCTTGCTTCAACAACGGTAACCCCGATTCTGCAAAGACAAAAGAAATCGAAACAGCAATCAACGACTATATCAAAGATAAGATTAACGTTCAGATCACACTCTTCGATGTAGGAAGCGGTGAATATCAGGAGAAGGCAAACCTCGCTCTTAACAACAACGAAATCAACCTTCTTTGGACAGCTGCTTGGGAAGATACAATCGGAACAAAGCAGTTATATGCTAAGAAAGCTGCATACGACATCACAGATCTTTTACCCGGTACAGACCTTTACAACTCAATGGATGCTAACCAGTGGGAAGGTACAAAGTACGGCGGAAGAAACTACTACGTTCCTGTTTACAAGGATAACGTAGAAGGTTACAACCTTATGTTCAGACAGGCACTTGTTGATCAGTTTGGTTGGGATCTTTCTTCTGTAAAGGGCCTTGCTGACATCGAGCCCATGCTCGCTGATGCTAAGGGTGAAGGACTTCCTTATCCTTTCTTGCTTCAGAAGACAGCTATGTTCTACAGATTCTACATCGACAGCTTTGATTTCTTCACAGGCGATGCTAACGGTGACTTCGTAGCAGTTGACCGTGATACAAACGAAGTAGTTGATACAATTCTTGAACCTGAATATCTTGAATATTGTAAGTTAATGGCTAAGTGGTCAGCTCTTGGCTACATCTCAGAAGATGAAGCTGCTAAGCAGACAACAGATACCACAACTCAGACTCAGGATTGGGCTGTTTCATGGTGGACAGACGTTCCTAACAACGACGAAGCAGATGGTCGTTACGGTCAGGACGTAACAATGGTTAAGTGCACAAAGAACTACATGCACACAGACTCAGCTCTTGGTTCATGTTTTGCTATTACAGCTAACTCAACAGAAGAACAGGCTAAGGCTTGTATCGACTTCTTAGGTCTCCTTTACACAGATAAGGCTCTTGCAGACCTTTACACATACGGTGTTGAAGGAACAGACTTCACATATGATGCAGACGGATACGTTGTAAAGAACGATTCTCCTTACAACCACTCAATGTGGGAATCAGCATCAGCTACAGTTGTAACAGCAGAAGCTTCTTCACCTTACACACCTCAGATGTACAAAGACTTCAACGGTTCAGCAGTTGTTTCTTGCGCAAGCGGATTCCAGTTTGATAAAGAGCCCGTTAAGGATAAGTACACAGCATGCCAGAACGTATTTGAAGAATACGGATTCATGCTTGAAACAGGTTACTTCGCAGAAGACGAAGTAGAAGCTAAGCTTGCTGAATATCAGGAAAAGCTTGATGAAGCAGGTTACCAGGATGTTCTTTCAACATTCCAGGAACAGTACAACGAATGGAAGAAAGCTAACTAATCTTTCATACATACTGATTAAGTAAAAAGCAAATTTGGGCCACTTCGAAAGAAGTGGTCCTTTTTTGATTTATTTAATTATTATTTTTAGAGATAATGAGGTATAATAAAAAAGATTTATACAATAAATCTAAAACCATATAAACACGTAAGGGGAAAATCGTGAATATAAGGAATATAAAGGGGTACGTCGCTTTCTTTACATGCATGGCGCTGGTTGTGCTGGTGTTTTTGTGCGCGTTAAATGAAAGACCCGAAGAAAACAAGATTCAATTGGCTATGGTAGGCGACGCCAATATAGAATGGCAGGTGTCCGGCTGCGAGGATAAGGATTTTCCGGTTATATTAACGGATATGGAAGGAAAGGCCATAGAGCTTTGCGGCACATTACCAAGTAAAATCGAAGATAACTACGGCCTTATGATGAACACTGTATTCAGTAAGTGCATCATTAAGGTGGACGGAAACAAAATAGCTTCTTTTGCCGAAGATATTACAGGCGTTAAGGGAAAGATGGTAGGGGATGTGCGCCTTATTGTGCCCATCACACCCGATATGGCGGGAAAAGAAATTGCCATAAGCATCATGCCTTATCATTCCATAAGACTTAATGTGGAAAAACCTGTTTTTGGAAATCTTGATTCTTTAAGGGGCTCGGTGGTTCATAAAAACCAGATTCACTTTTTGATAATCGTCTTTATGCTTGCCATCATGATCTTAAGCATCGGTTTTATGATTTATCAGGCGAAGAAGGGAAACAAGAAGATTGTTCCCATAAACGGATACTTTATAGGCATTGTATTCTTGGCGAGTGTCTGGATTTTTTGCAACAGTGACATCCCACAGTTTCTTTCAAACCGCACCCAGACTTTTTGCATTGTGGGGACCCTTGCTTTATCGATGATCGGAATCCCTTACATGGGTTATTTTTCCTGCGTTATAAAAAGAGAAACAAGTTTCTTTAAGGTAATGGAGCTTATCGGATGGCTTTGCCCGATAGTTGTAATAATCGGCTATGTTACGGATATTTATGCTCCTATAGATGTTTTGGGCCTTACCCATCTCTACATTTTGGTGGCAGGTTTGGGCTCCTTTGTCTATGCGGCGATTGAACAAAAGGGCGGAGATTTCAGGAAACGCCTTGTGCTTATAGAATCGGTTACGATGATTTTAACCGCAGTGTTTGCTCTTGCGTCTTACGTCGCATCTCCTTCGGAGCGAAGCTTTGCAGTTGTGGGAGGCGTGGGGCTCTTTGTGTTTGTGGCGGAGATTCTCTCGCTGCTTGTGTACGATGAGACAAACTACATTAAAGAAAGAAAATATCTTGATACCTACGAAGAAATTACTTATAAAGACGTTCTTACGGGAATAGAAAACAGAATATCTTTTGATAATAAGCTTGATGAGCTAAAAGAAACCGGAAGCGAAAACTTTGCCACATTGATTCTTTTTGACTTAGATTGCTTAAGAGAAGTAAACGATAATTACGGATTTGATGAAGGCGATGCCTATATAGTCGATTTTGCGGAATGCTTAAAGAAAGTCTATGACGGAAAGGGCGACTATTACAGGCTTGGGGGAGATGAGTTTGCGGTGCTTATACCCGGTAAAGACTTTGACCCCGAAGAAACTGTTGATGAGCTGTTAAAAGAAGTTAATTACATTAACAGAGTAAAGAAACGTTCTCTTTCATTTATAAGCGGCTGGACTCAAAGGGTTGTTTCAAAGGATCCAAACTTTAAAAGAGATTTTTACCGCTTGGCGGATCAATCTTTATGCGCAATGAAGATTAGGCAGAGTTTTGCTAAAAGTGAAGATTTTAAGGAGGAATAGAAATGCCAAATCCCGCAGATATCATGAAACTTATGGGTTTTAAAAACAAATTTGAATCAAATCACCCCAGGTTTGTTTCTTTTATTAAAGATGTTGCAAGAACCGGAGTGGGCGAGGGAGACATATTGGAAGTGTCAATTACAAAGCCCGACGGCACCAAAACCACAGCAAACATAAAGGTTACGGCCGATGATGTGGCAATGGTTAATGAACTTAAAACCATGAGGTAAAGTAAGAACTACTATCAAAAAAATACGACTCAAAGAAAAACATCGAAAAAAATCGGTGTTTTTTTCTTTTTAACTATAAAGATATAAAATAAAGTGCCGATAAAGTTAGTAGAGAATTAGAAAAAGCGTGTAAACGCGAAGGAGGGAACATATGCGTATAGAAGCCTATACACAAGTTCAGCAACTCTATAATTCCTCTAAGGTACAGAAGGAACAAAATGTAGCAAAGAAGGGACAGACGGACCAGGTCCACATCTCTTCAAGAGGACTCGATATTCAGGTAGCTAGCGCAGCTGTAAAGGGCGCAAGCGACATCCGTCTCGACGTCTGCGAACCTTTGAGACAGGCTGTTAAAGATGGTACCTATGATGTGAGTTCAGAAAGTTTTGCTGACAAATTGTTACAAAAGTACGAGGAAATGCGCTAGGGAGGCTTAAGTGGCTAGTCTTATTGACACACTTGTTGATGTACTTAACAAGGAAAATGATGAATACGAAAAGCTACTTGACCTCTCTAAGGGCAAGACCGATGTCATCGTTAAGGGTGATTTGAATGCCTTGGCTGTGATTACGGATAAGGAGCAGCTGATTGTCACAAAAATCACGGCGCTTGAAAATGAGCGCACCGAGACGATGCAGGAGATTGCTAAGATCCTAAACACGGATGTTGCGGAACTGAAGCTTGATGTTTTGGTGGATTTACTTCAAAAGAAACCAAAAGAACAAAAGAAACTATCGTTGATTCATGACAAACTCCATACCACTCTTTATGAAATGAAATTCATAAACGAGCAGAATGCAGAGCTTTTAAAAAGCGCAATCGATATGGTGAATTTTGACATGAACATGATTCAAGCCATGAGAAAGGCACCGGAAACTGCCAACTACAATAAGGGCGCTTACAACACAGGAAGCTCCCTTGGCACAATGTCCGGCACTTTCGACGCTAAACAGTGATGAGCACCCGGTTCTTATTATTATGGACCGGGTTGTATATACTAAGGAGATCGTAACATGCCGTTAATGGGAGCCATTTATGTAGGAACTTCAGGATTGCAAACGGGACAGAATGCTCTCAACACGACTGCGCATAACCTGTCAAATATGGACACACAGGGCTATGTGCGCCAACAGGTATACCTTGGTAACCGTGTGTACAACACGATTAAGCAAGGATCTGTATCGGTGGCTTCACAGCAGGTAGGACTTGGTGTTTCATATGATAAAGTTCGCCAGGTGAGAGATTATTTTCTCGATTTGTCTTACCGTAAAGAAAACGGTAGGGCTGCTTTTTATGCTACGGCTTACGATGCAATGAATGAAGTTGAAGACTTGCTTGATGAATTAAACGATGATGCAAGTTTTCACCAGGCAATGACCAATATGTGGTCCACAATCGAAGAGTTATCAAAGACTCCCGACGACACAGCGGTTCAGAGAATGCTTATTCAGAACTGCTCATCTTTCTTAACAAACGCAACTCAGGTTTATCAGGGACTTCAAGATTACCAGATCGAGCTAAACGTTAAGATTAAGGAAAAGGTTGAGAGAATCAACGAGCTTGGCCACAACATATTAAAGTTAAATGATGAGATTCGAAAAATTGAGGTTGGTGGGATTGAACGTGCAAATGATATGCGCGATACAAGAAACAAATACCTCGATGAGCTTTCGGGTCTTTGTCGCGTATCTTATTCAGAAAACATTTACAGTGCCGTTACAGTACAGATAGAAGGCCAGGATTTTGTGGCAGGAGACACTGTATACGATATAGAGCTTTACACCGATGCAAGAACAGGATTTTACACTCCTTACTGGAAATTAAACGCAAAGCCTTACGTAGATGAAAACGGTATGGACCAAATCGATATTTCCGGTGCTATGGTGTTTAAAACAACCCAACTTATTTCTTCTGACAGAAATACAGATATCGGAGAGCTTCGATCGATGTTATATGTAAGAGGCGATAAAGTTGCTAACTTTACGGATATACCCGTAAAGCCTGTAGTCCCCGATTCTTCAAAGTATAACGGAAACACATCAGATCCTTTATATATAGCAGAAGTTGAACAGTATGCAGAGGACTTAAAGAAATACGAAGAAGATGTTGAGTATTATAACAAGACAATTGCTCAGTCGGTTTGCATGAACGTTCAGGCAGAGTTCGATCAGCTTATACACAACGTGGCAATAGCAGTTAACGATGTTTTGTATAAGGCTTGGGAAGCTTCAAAAGGAACATATATGGCAGCCGATGACGGCTCGCCTTTACAGATATTTATGAAGTCTCAGTCTGACGGCTACAGAAAAGAAGGAACAGCCGGCGACTATACAGACTGGGTATACAATGAAGAAGTTTTGGATGATGACTATCTTACAGATACTCTTTATTCAATACCTAATTTAATTATCAATCCGGATCTTATAAGAGAAGCCGGAAAGATGAAGTTTAGAAAAGAAGACGGAACCGTTGACTATGAAACGGCAAAAGCTTTGGTAGATGCTTTTGATGCAGATATCTACAGGCTTAACCCAAACGTAGCCACAAGATGTTCTTTAAATACCTACTACACAAACCTTGTATCACAGGTTGCAAACTCCGGTGCCGTTTATAAAAACATTTCGGAAAACCAGGATAAAACAGTTGCAAGCCTTGACCACAAGCGTGAGCAGGTTATAGGAGTTTCTTCTGACGAAGAGCTCACAAACATGGTAAAGTTTCAAAATGCATTCAACGCTTCAAGCCGATATATAAATGTAATCGATGAAATGCTTGAACACATCATCAATCAGCTTGGAACCAGATAGAAAGGAGTCATAAGTGCCTTCACAATTTTTTGGATTAAACATTTCCTATACAGGCTTGCTTGCGGCAAACGCAGCGCTCAATACAACGGCCAACAATATCTCAAATGTTGAAACAGAAGGATATTCACGCCAGGAAGCTATTCAGGAAGCAAGCGCGGCATTAAGAGTGTTTACCACTTACGGCTGTGCAGGCTCCGGTGTAGATACAATCGCTATCGAGAGAATACACGATGACTTCTATGACGATAAATACCGTGATTCAAACCAGAAGCTTGGAAGTATATCCGCCAAAGCTTATTATATGAAGTCTGTTGAAAACTATTTTCAGGAAACAGACACTATAAACGGCTTTAACTCTTCTTTTAACCTTATGTACAACGCGCTTGAAGAAGTGCAGAAGAATGCAGGAGATAAAGCAACAAAGGCTCAGTTTGTAATGTATGCCCAGTCTCTTTGCGACTACTTTAATGGTGTGGCAAATCAGCTTTCCGAACTTCAAAAAGACGTTAATACAGAAATTAAAGATACAGTTTCCGAAATAAACTCTATTGCATCACAGATTGCTACTTTAAATAAGCAGATAAATGTAATTGAGCTTACGGGAGCAAAGGCCAACGAATTAAGAGATAAAAGAACCCTTCTTTTGGATAAGCTTTCAGAGTATGTTTCTTGCGAAGTGACAGAAACTCCAATAAGAGACGAAGCAAACAACTATGATACAGGCGCCAACAGATTTGTGGTTACAATCGCCGGCAATCAGCTTTTGGTGGATACAAACGAGTTTAGAGAAATCGAATGTAACGCAAGAGAAAACAACGAGACAATGAATCAGTCAGACACAAAAGGTCTTTACGATCTTAGCTGGATTGACGGAAATACATTTAATATTTACAGCACTTTGATAGGCGGAAAACTTCAGGGACTTATCGAAATGCGTGACGGTAACAATACAGAAAACTTCAGAGGTGTTGTTAAGGGCGTTGATACCAACAATAACACCGTAAGAATTCAGGTTACCGATGATTATTTAAAGGATCTTGATAAATGTACTTTGGCAACAGGCGGCGGAAAGATTTCTTTAGGTTCAGAAACCTATCACTACACTGACTGGACATACGAGTATAATAAAACAACGGGCGAATGCTTCTATACATTCAACATAGACCCTAACTACGATGAATGCATTCTTTCAACATCCAGACTTGATCTGGAAGCAAACGTTGGAAAGAGCATAGATTTTCAGGGAATTCCTTACTATCAGGAACAGCTCAATGAATTTGTAAGACTTTACTCAAGAACCTTTAACGATATCCTCACACAGGATAATTCAGTTGACGGTTACAAAAATCCCGCCACAAGACTTTTCTTTGCGGATAATGTTCTTGGGGGACAGCTTACATTTAACGATTATTATGCAAACAGCGTAGGAAACATCGTAACAATTTCAAATTCAGATGACAGCTACTACAGACTTACGGCTGCAAACTTTGAAGTAAGCGAATACATCGCGCAGGATGCAAACCGACTTGCCACAAGAACAGGCGCATCCGACGGCGAATCAAAGGCAGACGTTGTGGATCAGCTTATAGCATTAAAGACCGATAAGACAATGTTTTCTTTCAGAGGCGGCTCTGCAAGTGAATTTTTACAGTCAGTTCTTTCGGATGTAGCCTTAAATGCATCAAGAGCG
>JAILCK010000069.1 GCA_024680435.1 Lachnospiraceae bacterium | reverse complement strand
GAAACAGCAGTAAGATTTGGGCTATTCCAAAGGCTTGATTACCTCTTACACATTCCTGTAAGCCTTATGAATAAGGGCAATTCGGAATATGTAAGTGTGGTTAAATATGTGAGAAATCATTTTCCGAGATTTATATTTAATAAATACCTCACAGCGAAAAACAAAGTGTACTTGACCCTTTTTACAATTTTGCCTAAGGGCATAAGGCAGATACATGCCAAAATAAAAGGATTTAACTAATCTAGAGAGTTTTTGATATGAACATTAAAAAGAGTAATCTTGCATACTTTGCAGGTGATAAAAAGAGAGTGGAGAGAGCGGTTGCGATAGCCTTTGCGGATATCGTGGCTGTTTTGGTGTCTTCTGTTGCAGCTTTGTGGATAAGATTTGAGTTTTCATTTAAAGCAATGGTACATGAAAATCCCGGCTTTTATGAAAACACCATTTCCATGATTCCCTATAACATCATTTCAACGCTCATTATCTTTTGGATTTTTAAGCTTTATCAAAGCGTCTGGAGATATGCCAGTGCCAATGAAATGATTAAGATTTTTGCTGCGGTATTTTCTGACGGAGTGCTTCAATACATCGTATTTAAAGTCTTTGATAAAAAGGTACCAAGAAGTTATTACCTTTTTTACATGGTAACTTTATTTGCAGCTACCGTAGCCATCAGGTTTTTCTATAGATTCTTAAGAATACTTAGAAATCGCCAGATGATACTTAAAAACGGCGATGATAGAAAGAGCGTAATGATAGTAGGTGCAGGCGCTGCAGGAAACTCTCTTTTAAGAGAGGCAGAGACAAGCCCTTACGTTAAAATGAACGTTAAATGCCTTATTGATGATAATCCCGGATGTCAGGGCAAAATCATGCGTGGCGTTCCCATTGTGGGCGGAAGAGAAGTAATTCCGGAAGCTGTTAAAAAGTATTCTATTGATGAAATTATTATTGCTATTCCTTCTGCAAGCAGACAGGAAATAAAAAAGATAGTTGAAATATGCAAAGAGACTGAATGTAAGATTCAGATGGTTCCCGGCATTTATCAGCTTGTAAACGGTGAAGTAAGTGTTTCTAAATTAAGAGAAGTAGAAATCGAAGACTTGCTTGGAAGAGAGCCTGTTAAGATTAATTTAGATGAAGTTGCGGACTATGTTAAAGATAAGATTGTAATGGTGACAGGCGGTGGCGGATCAATCGGTAGCGAACTTTCCCGTCAGCTTGCAGCCCACGCGCCAAAGCAGCTTATCATAGTGGATATTTATGAGAACAATGCCTATGACATTGAGCAGGAATTAAAGATTAAATATCCAAAGCTTGATTTAACAGTACTTATTGCTTCAGTAAGAGATGAAGAAAAGGTGAATCAGATATTTAATGAATATAAGCCTCAGATTGTGTATCATGCAGCGGCCCATAAGCATGTTCCTTTGATGGAGACAAGCCCTGC
The DNA here is from genome assembly GCA_024680435.1 of Lachnospiraceae bacterium. GTDB lineage: Bacteria > Bacillota > Clostridia > Lachnospirales > Lachnospiraceae > UBA1258. Next base: position 5,084 of record JAILCK010000069.1, on the reverse strand, counting down.
TGAAGCTATAAAGAATAATGTATTTGGTACATTAAATGTGGCTAAGGCCGCGGACAGAGTTGGAACAAAGAGATTTGTACTTGTATCTACAGATAAAGCAGTTAACCCAACAAACATCATGGGCGCATCTAAGAGAATGTGTGAAATGGTGGTTCAGTACATGAATGAGCATTCTAATACAGAGTTTGTGGCAGTAAGATTTGGTAACGTGCTTGGCTCAAATGGTTCTGTTATTCCGTTATTTAAAAAGCAGATATTGGCCGGTGGACCCGTAACCGTTACGGACCCTAACATTATCCGATACTTCATGACCATTCCCGAAGCAGTTTCATTGATACTTCAGGCAGGAGCTTATGCCAAAGGCGGAGAAATCTTCGTGCTTGATATGGGAGAACCGGTAAAGATACTTGATTTAGCTGAAAACCTTATAAAGCTATCAGGCTACAGAGTGGGAGAAGATATAGAGATTAAGTTTACAGGCCTTCGCCCCGGGGAAAAGATGTATGAAGAGTTACTCATGGCTGAAGAAGGGCTTAAAGAAACGGCAAATAAGCTTATTCATATCGGAAAGCCCATCGAGTTTGACAGAGATGAATTTATAAACAATCTTCCTAAACTTAAAGAAATGTGTGAGCACAATCCTGAAAAGGTTAAGGAAGAAGTTAAGAGTATAGTAAAGACATATAATTTTGGAGAGTAATGGCGTTAAAATGAATTCTAGCGTAGTATCCAAAGCTAATAAGATCTTGCTTATTGCTTTGGGCGCTTTGGCATTTGCTGTAATAATTGTCTTTTCAAGCAAAGCTGCAAAAAGGGCGCAAACATTAAAAAAAGAAGTATACAAGGAACAGACTTTAGCTAAAGGCTGCTTTGCATTTAAGGTATTTGCTGAAAACGAGTATGAGAAGGCAAATGACCTGGCAATGCTTAAGATAGATGACCTTATTCGCATAAGTGATGGCGATTACAGACGTCTTCACATTTCAATGTGGAATATAGATTATCTTAATCCCGAATGGTATAACGTCTATTATGCCATCCCCATTGTGTATGGAAAGTACTGCATTAAGACGCCTCAAGAAGTTTGCAATTATTTGTCTACGTCCATTAGTGCAAATCAAGGGCTTGATACGATTTATTTAAGCGTTGACCCTTATGAATTATACAAAAATTACTACACTTCAGTATATTATGACAGTGAGATACTGACTTTCGAAGAATACTTAGAGAATAATCTTTTTCCGATTTTTAAAGAAAACAAAAATGTAACTTTTAAGTTTTTTTTCCCCATAAAACCTTTATCAGATTGGGCAGAAGAATCGGATGAAGAAATAAGGACAACATTTAAAAACTGGTATACATTTTTAATGTATTTGCGACTCTATCCAAATGTAAAGTCTTATTATATGGGAAATGAAGAGTGGCTTGTAAGTAACAATGCAAACTATCAAGAAGGGTTACGATTTAAAGATGATATAGGGCGACTTGTTCATCTTTATATGTATGATAAAAACGATTACAAAGTTACACCTCCCGAAATAGACTGGGATCTTAAGGCGCTTTACGGAATGGCGTATAAAGAGAGAAGCGGAGACTACGACTATAAGGGATTTGAAGATAAAAAAATTGTATTCTTAGGGGATTCCATATTGGATTATGCCATGCAGGATACAGTTTCTATTCCCGGATTTGTGTCTGAAATGACAGGTGCCCCTTGTTATAACCTGGCGGTTGGAGGCACAACCGCTTCTGAAGTAGATGAAGATTCATTTACAAATGTTGTAAAAGGCATGACTAAAGGAATAGCCCACGGAAGAGATTCCCATAGTTTTTTTGAAGACGTTAATAAAGACGATGAAATTATTTTCATTATTGAATATGGTTTAAACGATTACTTCATGGGAAACGACATCTTTGATTTTTCTGATGGTCTTAAAAATGGGATTGATTTACTAAATAAGCATTATCCTAATTGCAAAATCATGTTAGTGGCGCCTTACAGATTAGGAATACAGGATGGAGGAGATTTTGCATATACCGAAGATGGTTATTTCCTCTCTGAATACGTTGAAACCATTAACTATTTGGCTCAAGAAGAAAAAGTAGCATTTTTGAATTTGTTTAAAGATTCAGGTATTACCTATGAAAATAGCGCTGATTTTTTAACAGATGAAATCCATCCCAAATATAACACAAACTTATATCTTGCAAGAATGATAGTAGAAAGCATGGTGGAGCAGAATGTATGCGGTAATTAAACGAATACTTGATTTTATATTGGCACTCATCGCTACGATACTCTTATCATGGCTCTTTGTTATTCTGATTGCTTTAATCAAAATAGATTCAAAGGGCCCCATTCTGTTTAAGCAAAAAAGAGTTGGCATACACAAAAAGCATTTCATGATATACAAATTTCGCACCATGCGAACCGATACTCCTAAAGATATGCCCACACATATGCTTAAAAACCCGGAGCAATTCATCACTAAGATAGGCAAATTTCTTAGGAAAACAAGCCTCGATGAACTTCCTCAATTACTAAATATTATTAAAGGTGACATGGCTATTGTAGGCCCAAGACCTGCGCTTTGGAATCAATATGACTTGATTGAAGAAAGAGATAAGTATGGAGCTAATGATGTGCTCCCGGGCCTTACAGGCTGGGCTCAGATTAACGGAAGAGATGAACTTGAAATCCCTGTAAAAGCGGCGCTTGACGGAGAATACATAAAGAAAATGGGCTTTGTAATGGACGTAAAATGCATATTGGGAACAGTAAAAAGCGTTCTTAAGCATGAAGGCGTTGTGGAAGGCGGCACAGGAGCCATGAAGAAAAAATGAAAAGAATTCTTATAACCGGTGCCGGAAGCTACATAGGCACAAACGTAAGTGAATATCTTTTAAAGCAGCCTGATAAATATAGCGTCACTACAATCGATATGAAAGATTCTTCATGGAAGTCATTTTCATTTAAAGATTTTGACGCAGTGTATCACGTGGCAGGAATTGCTCATGCTGATGTTGAAAATGTAAGCGAAGAAACAAAGGCTTTATATTATAGGGTAAACTGTGATCTTGCATTTGAGTGCGCAAAGAAAACTAAAGAAGAAGGCGTCAAGCAGTTCATATTCATGAGCAGTATGATAGTTTACCCCGGAGCCACAAGGTATGGAGTAGTTAGTGTCATAAATAAAAATACAGAACCTAATCCGGATAACTTCTATGGAGATTCAAAGCTTCAGGCAGAAATTAAAATAAATACACTGGCTGATGACTCATTTAAGGTAGTTATCTTAAGGCCTCCAATGATATACGGTAAAGGCTCTAAGGGAAATTACAGGACCATTGCCAAGATGGCAGAGAAACTTCCTGTATTTCCCAAAGTTAACAATCAAAGAAGTATGCTCTATGTAGAAAACCTATGTGAGTTTGTTCGCCTTATGATAGATAACGAAGAAAGCGGAACTTTCTTTCCGCAGAATGCAGAATATACCAATACTTCAGAAATGGTAAAAGAAATTTCTATAGCAAAGGGTAAGCACATTGCTTTATTAGGTGTGTTTACACCCTTTATAAAGCTTATATCCTGCATGAACAATAAGTACGGAAAACTTGTAAACAAGGCCTTTGGAAGCTTGGTTTATGATATGGGCATAAGTGAATATAAAGAAAACTACAGGCTTTATGACCTTAAAGAATCGATAAAGAGGTCTGAGGGCGGAGAAAAATAATGCACATATTGGTGGTATCACAATATTTTTATCCGGAGCCATTTAGAATAAATGACATGTGCAAAGAATGGGTAAAAAGAGGACATGAAGTTACAGTTGTTACGGGAATCCCCAATTACCCTGAAGGAAGATTCTATAAGGGCTACGGATGGCTTAAAAAGAGAAAAGAAATTGTAGACGGGATAGATATTATAAGGCTTCCGTTAATAGCAAGAGGCTCTTCTAAAATTGGCCTTATGTTAAACTATGCGTCATTTATGATAAGCGGAAGAATTTTTGCTAGATTTACTAGGATTAAGGCTGACAGAGTATTTATTTTTGAAGTGTCTCCAATGACACAAGCATTTGCGGGCACCGTATATGCAAAGAGAAGGCACGTACCATGCACCATATATGTGCAGGATTTATGGCCGGAAAACTTAGAGGCAGTGGCACATATAAAGAATAAGCATATATTAAACGCTGTTGACAGGATGGTAGACAGAATTTACAGAGACTGTGACCATATACTTGCTACATCGCCAAGCTTTAAAACGCATTTAGAAAAGCGAAAAAGCGTTTATAATGAAATCGGAAAGAGTAAAGTACATTACTGGCCCCAGTATGCGGAAGACTTTTATAAACCTCTAAAAGACGCAGAGAGGCCTCCGGATTTCCCGAGCAATGAAAATCTGAAGATTGCTTTTACAGGCAATGTAGGCTATGCCCAGGGGCTTCAAATACTTCCGAAAGTTGCAGAAATCCTCAAAGAAAAAAATCTCAAGTTGGATTTTGTGATAATCGGAGATGGCAGATATATGCCTGAGTTTAGAGATGAAATAGACAGGCTTCAGGTAGGCGAGTTCTTTTACTTCTTAGGGAGAAAGGCTGCTACAGAAATCCCTAAGTATTTGGCATATAGCGATGCAGGTTTTATCTCTTTTGCTGAAGATGAGATATTTAATATGACAATACCTGCAAAGCTTCAAAGCTATATGGCTTGCGGAAAAATGATTTTAGCTTCCGCAGGAGGCGAAACAAAGCGAATAATTGAGGAAGCCAAGTGTGGAGTTGCCACATCTCAAGGTGATGCAACGGCACTAGCAATGGCAATATCAGATTTAATAAATAAAGATAGTTCAGAAATAAAGCAATATGGTGACAGAGCTTATGAGTATGCATCTAAAGCTTATTCAAAAAGTGCTTTAATGGATTCTTTTGAGGAAATTGTCAGTGAAGCTACTTGAAATAAATGTTGTGTGCGGTGTTAAGAGCACAGGGCGAATCGCAACAGAAATTGCAAAAGAATACGGAGAAAAGGGCTATGAAGTTAAGATAGGCTACGGAAGAGAATCAGTTCCCGCCGAATAT
>JAILCK010000366.1 GCA_024680435.1 Lachnospiraceae bacterium | reverse complement strand
TGCGGTAAATGCGAATGATGAGTGCCCCTTTTGTTATATAGAAAGAAACGTGGAGAACGATTTACTCGATTACGTTCTTGGCTCCGCGGCTTCTTATATGGAGGCAGACACAAGAGAGCTTACAGATAAGTTTGGATTCTGTAGAGAGCACATCAGAAAGATGTACGATTACGGCAACACTCTCGGAAATGCCTGGATTTTAAAGACTCACTATAGAAAGACAATTTCCGAATTCGAAGAGCAGATGAAGAAATATGCTCCCGTAAAGATGACTTTAAAGGATAAGTTTTCAAAGCCCGAAGGATTTAAAAATTCCATGGCTGAGTGGGCGCATAGTAAAGATGAATCCTGTTACATCTGTAATGAGTTTAAAAAGACCTACGAAAGATACTTGGATACCTTCTTCTATCTATATAAAGAAGATAAGGCTTTTAAAGAAAAGGTCGATAACGGAAAAGGCTTTTGCTTACATCATTTTTCGGACCTTTGCGAATATGCAGAGCTTCATATGAATGAAAAGGATAAGCCCGAGTTCTTTGAGCACATGTTTAAGCTTATGAAAACAAACCTTGAAAGAATCTACGAGGATGTAAGCTGGCTTATTGAAAAGTTTGATTACAGAAACAAAGACGCGGACTGGAAGAACTCTAAAGACGCTGTCGCCAGAGGCATGCAGAAGTTAAGAGGAAGCTATCCCGGAGAAGTACATAAGCAAAAATAATTTAAACCCGATACGAAAGTATCGGGTTTTTGTGTAGCGCCGAGTCATAAGTTTCCAATAATGCAAGTTTTAAGAGCTCTAATTTGCCAAAACCACATCTTGTGGCTTTTTTTACCAAAAGATATTATAATGGTGGACACCACTCAAAAAGACAAATTTTGAGGTGCTACATTGCCTTTAAATTTAACAGGGGATACGAATTTAAGGGCCTGCCTGATAATCAGACAGAGAAAGGATGGTATATGAAAAACAGAATAGTAGCTCTCTTGCTGGCAGTTTCTTTGGCCGCAGGAACATGCCTTACAGGTTGTGGAGACAAACAGGAAGGCACAGCGGTTTCTTCATCCAAAGAAACAACCGTTGAAGCCACAAACAAAGAAACACCTTCTACAGAAGAAAAGGTAGAGGCGGCTGATTTATCAACGCCTGAAGCGGTGCTTAAGTTTGCAACAGGTAAGTGGACTTTAAAAAATGAAGACACAGACGGAGCATACGCAGAACTTGAAATTAATGCAGACGGAACAGTAAAAGTTAAAAGAGATGATAGCGAAAAGGCCTGTGACGGAACGATTTCTTTCACAGAAACGCCCAATTCAAGGATGGTTGGTGTGCACGAATATGATTTAAATTGTGTGGGACTTAGCGAAGCATTTGGCTCATCCAAAGATGAAAGCAACTCAAACGGGTATTTCAGAGTCACTCAGACGGCGGGAACAGACTATTTGGTGCTCTATGAAGTAAGCAACGGACTTTCTTTCATCGCGGCATTTGCTTTTGTGGCGCCTGATAAAAAGAACGCACTTCAGACTCCAACCACTTGGGTGTTTGAAAGAGAAAACAGTATTAAGAGTGATGAAGAGCCTATTAAGGGTGAAACCTTCTACGCATCGGCAATTTCAAATACAGAATCAGGTTTGCTTCTTCAAAAATTAGACGATAAGCACTTTGATGCATGTTTTCCTTTATATGACTTTGTATACGACGGAATTGAATTCCAGGAAGCTGAAGGAAACAGAGGAACATTTTATAAGCTTGCTTCGGATGTTGATTTAAGCGGTATCTTCTATGAAGATGTTTTTTCGAAGTCTCATCCGTTGAATGTATATGAAGTAACGACAAATGATAACGGTGAGATTAAAGAAATCAGCGAAGTTGAAAAGTCTTTTTACAACGCATATGTGGGCGGAGATAAGGAGCAGGAAGTTTCGACTGACGGTACCACATTAACAGTTTTCACAGATCAATATACACTTGCCCAGCTTGGAAACGAAGGAAATGCAATCAATGATGTGGAAGCCTTTGGGGATTACGCAATTGTAGAAGGTCACATAGGACCTCATGCCAGCCAGTTTTCAATCTTTAACTTAAGAACCCTTAAGGTGGAAAGAACAATCTCCGGCGGTAATTTCGTGCACGGTGATAAGATTTGGAAGTCTTTCTATTCACTTTGGAATACGGTTTATGATTATGAGGGAAAAGAAGTTTATACGGTTGACGGTACGGAGATTGCAAGCCTTGAGATTGACGGCGATAAGTTAAAAATAGGCTACTGGAAAGAGGATTATGATACTGTTTACGAAGAAACTATTGATTGCCCCGAAGTCACTAATGCTGCAATTTATGCATATGCAGATTACATGCACAGAAAATGCGTTAAGACCTGGAAAGAGTTTTTAAGCTATGCTCCTGAAGGCGCATTATTCATGGCAATGATTAATCCTTTTGATGATGACGAATGGATTTACAGCCCTTCAAAAGCAATCGACAAAGGCGATACAGATCATGTATATGTAGTTTCACTTAAGAAGGATTTGGAGTTTGAAATCGATGGTAACAGTTCCGGCAAACAAGGAAAAGGCTGGAGTTACAGATACGACGTAATGGTTTCCGAAGGTGCTCCAAGCCATACGATTAAAGCAACAGCTCCCGACGGACAGACAGCCGAATGGCCTGTTACGACCATAAGCGGAGAGAAAGATTTACGTTGGATATTTAAATAAATAAGATGTAGATTAAAGGCCCTTGGAAAACCCAAGGGCCTTTATTAATTTAAAGTGCCGAGTTATAGGCTGAACCTATAACTAAATATCTGCGAAGTGTATTGGACGAATTGTTTCTTTCAGCAGATAATAAGACAAGCTTAAGGAAATGAACCGGTCATGACAAAGAAAAGAATTTCCAATTTATTTTTTTAAAAGGAGGATAGGCTTTTATA
>JAILCK010000352.1 GCA_024680435.1 Lachnospiraceae bacterium | reverse complement strand
AAAGCTGACTTTGACCCCACCATTTCAAACGGCGGAATCATTAAGTCAATCAACTCCACCATGCGTGTGGGAAACCCCGATTACTTTGTTTTTGAGGCCTGCGAATACACAAACAGCTTTTTAAGCTTTTTCCCCAAAGTTTCCGTCATTTTAAATGTGGAAGAAGATCACCTTGATTTCTTTAAAGATATCAATGACATAAGAAATTCCTTCCACCGCTTCGCGCTTTTGTTGCCCAATGACGGATTCTTAGCCATTAACGGAGAAATCGAAAACTACAAGGACCTTACAAAAGATTTATCCTGCACTTACAAGACCTTTGGTCTTTCTTCAGAGTTTGATTACTCTGCATCAAACATTACATATAATAAAGAAGGCTTTCCTTCATTTGTATGTTTGGAAAAAGAAACCGGTGAGAAAAAAGAAATCACCATTTCTCTTCCCGGTGAACACAACGTGAAAAATGCCCTTGCGGCAATCACTGTTTCAAGGCATTTTGGTGTAAGCTTTGATATAATAAGCGACGCACTTAATAATTTCAGCGGTTCTAAAAGACGTTTTGAATATAAGGGAGAGTTTAACGGCGTTACCGTTTACGATGACTACGCTCATCACCCCTCAGAAATCAAAGCTACATTAACTGCAGCCAAGAATAAATCACACAATAGGTTATGGGTTATTTTTCAGCCCCACACCTACACTCGTACCAAAGCCTTTTTAAATGAATTTTCAGAAGCTCTTTCCCTTGCGGATAAGGTAGTTTTAACAGACGTTTACGCCGCCAGAGAAAAGGATGAGTATGGCTGCAACGCCACAAACCTTTATGAAAAAATGAAGGCCGACGGTATCGATGTTACATACATAAAAGAATTTTCAGACATCGAAAAATTTGTTAAGCAAAATTGCACTAAGGATGACCTGTTGATAACTATGGGCGCCGGAGACGTTGTAAACATTGCCGATGAGTTGGTTTTAAAATAATTATCCACTAATCCACATTTTTTTGATCGATTTTTCTTTCAAAAAATTGTGGATTATTTTTTGCCCAAAATCGCCTTAGAAATTGGGCTTTTATAAATTTATATCCACATTATCCACACTATCCACAAAAGTGCTTAAAACATTGATTATACCTGCGTTTTCAGCGTTTTTTACATTTGCTTTTCACTTTTTCTTTGCTAATATTTAATCACTGTTATAAACAGGGTAAAGGGGCGTATTTATACATGAGTTCATTGACCATTTACAAAGACAGTTACGTTGAGTCCACTGTTATATCGAACCGTTTTATTGACGAGTTTTTGGCAGAGGCCAACGATGCTCAGATAAAGGTCTATTTATATTTAGTTCGTATGATGAGTGCGAACCTGCCAACCGGGGTGTCCGACATGGCAGACAAGTTTAACTACACAGAAAAAGACATAATGAGGGCACTTAAGTACTGGGAGAAAAAGCATTTGCTCACCCTTGAATTTAACGAAGCAAAGGCTCTCACCGGTATTCGTTTCTTATCAAGTGTTGCTCAATCTCACGAAGAGCAAAAAACCTTGGCTCCCATTGTTCCTTTAAAGCTTGTTTCAAGCGAAGCGCTTGAAGAAAAGACTCCTTCCAAGAAAGAAGAAAAGGAACCTGAAAAGCCTTCCTATGAAAACATTTCTTACTCAAGAGACGAGCTTAAAAAGTTTAAAGAAAATCCCGAAACGGGACAGCTTTTATTCATTGCGGAGCAGTATTTAAAGAAGCCTCTTTCTTTATCCGATATTGAGATTCTTTACTTCATCCACTACGAGCTTAAATTCTCTTGTGACTTGATTGATTATCTTCTTCAATATTGTGTAGAAAGAAGCCAGAAGTTTTCTTACATTAAGAAAGTTGCCATCGCCTGGGCAGAAGCAAACGTTTTAACTCCCAAGCAGGCAAAAGCTTATTTAAAGAACAATTTCGATAAGCCCGTATATACAATTTTAAAATCCTTGGGACGTTCAAACACTCCCACACCTACAGAGGCAGACATTGCCACAAAATGGTACAAAGATTACGGTTTTACATTGGATATAATCGATGAAGCCTGCAAGCGAACAGTTTTGGCGGTGGACTCTCATCGTTTGGAATATTGTGACAGAATTTTATCTTCCTGGAAAAAATCAGGTGTTAAAAACTTAAGCGATATCTCGGCGTTGGATGCTTCCTACAAAAAGCCTAAGGCAACCACACCTTCTACCAAGAACACATTTAATCAGATGATTCATACAGATTACGATTTTGATGAGATTGAAAAATCTATCTTAAGCAATTAATCCGTATCTTTATCCGGTTTTATTAGGAAAGGACTAGCATATGGCATTAACAAGTGCTCAGTATTCTACCATAATGCAACGGTACGAAGTTACCAGACTTAAAAATTATCATCTTCTAGAAGAAAGAAGAAAGTACGTATACGAAAACATAGAAGGCTACAAGGAGCTTGACGAATCAACAGTCTCAGTTTCCATGGACGTAGCAAAAAGAAAGATGGCGGGCGATGACGACGCCATGGCAGAGCTTCACACCCTTTTGGAAGACTTAAAGGGCATGAAGAAAAGCTTACTTCTTGGCGCAGGTCTTCCCGAAGACTATTTAGAGCCTATTTACGATTGCCCCGACTGTAAAGATACAGGGTATATCGGAGGCAACAAAAAGTGCCACTGCTTAAAACAGCAGATTATTGAAGTTTTATATGAACAGTCCAATTTAAGAGACTATCTTAATGAAAATAATTTTTCGAAGCTTTCTTACGAGTATCATAGTGGTGAAGGCCTTGAAGCATTTAAGAGAGCCGTTACTATAAGTAAGGACTTTATCAAGAATTTCGACTTTGAAAAGAAAAACATTCTTTTCTATGGTTCTGTGGGAACCGGAAAGTCGTTTCTTTCTGCATGCATTGCAAAGGACATTTTAGACCTTGGTCACTCCGTTATTTATTTTAGTGCCATTTCTTTGTTTGATGCTCTTGCAAGAGAAACCTTTGAAAACAAATCAAAAGAAGACCTTTACAATTTTTATGACTATATATATAATTGTGACTTGTTGATTGTGGATGACCTTGGAACCGAGGTTTCCAACACATTTGTGTCCAATCAGCTCTTCTCTTTTATCAATGAGAGAAACTTAAGAAAGAAGTCAACTATAATATCTACTAACCTTTCTTTGGAGCAGATAAGAGACCGCTATTCCGAAAGAGTCTTCTCACGAATCATCAGCACTTATACAGCATGCAAATTATCGGGCACCGATATTCGCATCGTTAAACGTAATTGTAAATAGCGAAAGTGAGGAAGCTTAGTCATGGCAGTTAATGAAGATAAGCGTAATCTTGAGACCATTCCCGTAGGTTCAATGAGAATCGTTCCTATGGCAGGTTGCAGTGAACTTGGCAAGAAGGTTGACAGTTATCTCGTTAAATGGAGAGAAGAACGAGAAAACGAGCACAAAGAAAGCTTGGCTTTCAAGGGTTATATGAGACCTTCTTATATCCTTGATGCAGCCGTTCCCAGATTTGGTTCCGGCGAAGCAAAAGGAATCATCAACGAATCCGTTCGAGGCACCGACCTTTTTATCATGGTTGATGTTTGTAACTATTCACTTACTTATTCTATGTGTGGTATCACCAACCACATGTCACCCGACGATCACTACCAGGACTTAAAGCGTATAATAGCTGCTGTCGGCGGTAAGGCAAGACGTATCACCGTTATAATGCCTTTCCTTTATGAATCAAGACAGCATAAGCGTACAGCAAGAGAATCTCTTGACTGCGCACTTGCATTACAGGAATTAACTTCAATGGGCGTAGACAACATCATCACATTTGATGCTCATGACCCCAGAGTCCAGAACGCAATTCCTCTTCATGGTTTTGAAACAGTACAGCCTGCATATCAGTTCATCAAGGGCTTACTTAAAAACGTTAAGGGTCTTTCAATCGACTCAGACCACATGATGGTTATTTCTCCCGATGAAGGCGGTATGGGAAGAGCAATCTATCTTGCTAACGTACTTGGCCTTGATATGGGTACATTCTATAAGAGACGTGACTACACAAAGATTGTTGACGGACGTAACCCCATCGTTGCTCATGAATTCTTAGGCTCCGATGTTGAAGGAAAAGATGTTTTAATCGTTGACGATATCATTTCTTCAGGTGAAAGCGTTTTGGAAGTTGCGGCTCACTTAAAAGAGCGTAAAGCAAACAAAATCTTCGTTTGCACATCCTTCGGTCTTTTCACTAAAGGCCTTGAAAAGTTTGACAAGGCATACGAAGACGGCCTCATCGATAAGGTTCTTACCACAGACCTCGTTTATCAGCCCCCGGAACTTCTTGCAAAAGACTGGTACATTAGCTGCGGTATGAGCAAATACATTGCTTACATTATCGATACTCTTAACCACGACGCTTCTATCAGCGATCTTTTGGTTCCCAATGAAAGAATCCAGAGAATCGTTACAAGATACAAAAACGGCGAACTTGACTAAGATATTAAAACCCCGTGAGATTATCTCACGGGGTTTTCTTTATGATTCATCCGTTACATACGTAATAAACTGATTTCCGTTATTCTTAAACAGCTCTTCCGCTTCATTTTTGCCCATCTTATACCAGCCTTCGTTTGGATCGTATACTACAACCGCCAACTGGTTAAAGCCGATTATCAAATACGTGTCTTCCGAATGAGTAAGGGCCAATACCGGAATGTCTCTGTTTACGTAGTATAGAATGCTGTCTAGCGAGCATCCTGTTAGGTCAAGCACGTCCTTTCCTTCCAGACCGCTCTTTAAAATCGAAAGAACCGTTTCTCCGCTGTTAAGAAGGTATTGAGAGTTTCTTACAACGCCCTCGTACTCAAGCATCTTATCAAGGCAGTAAGATAATTCTCTTCTTTCTTCTTCAGGCTTTTTCTCCGTCGGGCTTAAATCCATTATCTGGTTTCTAAGCGCCCTGTTTGCTCTGTACCAAACGTAGAAGCCTTTATCATTTAGCACGTTCCCGTAGTTTTTATCTGCCTGAGTTACCGCATTCGCGGGATTTGTGTAAATCTTTTGAAGTGCACCTTTATAGTATACGTAGTAGTTTCTTTTGTTTGAAGGAACTCTTTCTATTGTAAGTTCCTTTGTGCCTTCATAGATTACTTCTTTGGGAATAATCTCAATTACTTTTCCCTTAACATCCTTCTTTAAAAGAATCCTTGTGGCTGTCTGATAGTCTCCGTACACAAAGGTATTTACGTTATTTTGTAGATTGCTTCTTTCCTGATTGTCGGTGATTGTCTCGCTTTCCACAGGTGCATAAGAAAGAGGCTCTTCCGATACTTTCTTTACACGCTCGATTGTAATCATGTTGTCTTTAACTTCCACCTGTGTGGCGAAGCTGTCGGGCTCTTCGTATTGCTTTAATATTTCACCGAATTTACTCTGGATTTTAATCATGTACATAGGGAAGGTGGTGCGCCCTGTGTTATCCGTCACCACATCCTTCTTTTTGGCAAGACCGTAAATAAAGTCTTCATCCATAAAGGCAAGGGGCTTTATGTACTCATCTTCCCCTGCTGATATTTCAGTTAACTGCTTGGTGTTTAAGTTCATAAGCATAAGCTTCTTTGAAGCGTTAACATCGTCTCCCGTCTGCCACACCATCATGGTGGAGTTATCTGAAATCGTGTATTTATTTTCTTCAAGGTTTGAAACAAGGATTTCTGTGTCTTTTGTTTCAGTGTTAACCGCGTAAATTGTTTTATCAATCATGATATAAAAGATGTTTTCTTTACTTAAAAAGCAAAGCTCTTCCACATCCTTATTTACAATTTCCGAAGGCTTGTCGGAATCTATAAAGAAGCATTCCTCCACTTCGCTCGTAACGCCGTTAAATAGGTAAAGGGCGATGCCTGTCTTTCCTTCATATCTTCCGCGGTTCATATACCCGCTTACCGAGAACCACACATTTCCCGCTTCGTCGGCCCTTAAGGCTTTCACCTTATAGTTAGGATTGTAGGTTCTCTCATCAAAATTGCTTTTATCGTAAAAAGAAAACAGTCTGGATATTTTCTTTTCGCTTACGTTATAAGAATAAAGGGTGCCGGCATTTCCGAAAGCGATTATGTTTCCGTCATCGCTTTCCACAAGCTCTACATTTTCTGAAGTAACTCCAAGCAAAATGTCTTCGTTCCTAACCTGACCCACGTTGTCTAAAGAAAGCTTCTTTATGTTTCTTTCATAGTCAAGAAGGTAGATAACTTCGGATGTATACTTAATCCTATAAAACTCGTTTACGTAGTATAGCCCTTCGTCTTTTCCGTCAGATAATGTCACAAGATAATCTGCCGTAAAAATGCCTGTTTCCGTAGCAATTTCTTTTATGGAAATATTAGGTTCAGTCTCTCTTTTGCACCTTAAGTTTCCAAAGGCCAATTGGTCTAAAGAGCTATGGATTGTGACCGTTGCAAGGGTAGTGTTGTCGCCTAAGTAGTTAGACTCCATATAAGTTGAAAGGTCAGCGTTTTCTTCGATTGAAAGCTCTTTATCAAGAAACGTCCTTACAAAAGAAAGCTTTTCTTTTGTGCAATAAGAGCTTGCTTCGATAATTCTTGTGTGATAAAAAACTTCTTCTTTATCTGAAAGTGTAAGGTAAATCTGAAGACTGTATTCAGTGTATTCCTGCAAAAGGTCTTTAAAGTTTACACTTGCCAAAATGCTGTAATCGTCTTCGTCGTATTCTGTAATTTCATCGGTTTCAATAAGTCTGCTGCCGTCAACGGTTCTTACCTTTGCCGTAATCTTACTTATGTTTTGGCCGCACTTATCGATTCTAAAAGTAACGCCTCTTTTATCATCAAGGGGCGTGATATTCTCTCTTAAGAGTCCTAAATCCATTTCCGTTTTATAACCGTAAAGCCTGTTAACGCTCTCTCCGGCTATATCCATGTAAACAACGGGAAGGGTGGCCATTTCCATATCCTGGGTCGTATTCACATTGCCTCGATTCATGATAAAGCTGCAGGCAAAAAGCGTGCCCACAAACACAAGAATCGAAGTTATCAGTTTCAAAATAAACTTCTTCATTAACTACTGTTTTATTCCTTTAAAAGTTTTGAAAGGGTAATGCTTCCCCCCGCAAGTTCTTCTAAGTCTTTAAGGGCATTTACTTCCTTCTCCGGAATCATTCCCTTTTTACCCTTTACCGCTCTTATCAATATGTTCTTTGGCGTATGCTCCATATCGATAAATTCAAGCACCTGAGTGTCATATCCCATTTGGGTAAGAAGATTTGCTCTCATTGCATCCGTATAAATAGCCGCCATTCTCTCTTTTAAAAGCCCGTATTTATTTACGGCCGAAAGCTTACTGCTTCCCTTTGATCTGTTAAGCTCATGCTGACAGCAGGGAACCGCCATTATCACATCCGCGTCCCATTTTATCGCTTTGTACAAAGCATAGTCAGTGGCCGTATCGCAGGCGTGAAGGGTGATAACCATGTCAACATGGTTTACGCCTTCAAAATGCTCAATGTCTCCTTCAATGAATTTAAGCTTATCATACTTATATTTTTTAGATAGTCTGTTACATTCCTTTATAACATCGGTCTTTAAATCAAGGCCAATGATATTTGCATTTATCCTTTTAACCACCACAAGATAATGGTACAAAGCAAATGTAAGATAAGACTTTCCGCATCCAAAATCGATTATTGTGATTTCTTTGTTTTTATCAAGCTTATCCGTAATATCTTCCACAAACTCAAGATATCTGTTTATTTGCTTAAACTTATCATACTTAGACTTAACGATTTTTCCATCAGCCGTCATAACTCCAAGGTCTTTTAAAAAGGCTACATCGTCACCTTCTTTTATAAGATAGTTTTTGGTGCGGTTATGGTCTAAGCTTTCTTTCTTTGCACTTACCGTTTTATTCTTTACAACGGTTATGGTTCCCTTTTTATTTGATAAAACGGAATAGCCTTCCCCTTCAAGTTCAAAAAGCCCCTGCATAAACTTTTCGGGAATGCTTTTTTCAAGATAAGCTTTTAATTCCTTATCGCTTAAGTTTTCATGAATCTGCTTTACGGTATTGCTTTCTTTATTTCCCACAGACTTTGTAAGTTGAAACAAAAGCTTTTCTTTTACCTTAACAGGCCTTATTGCTACCTTTGACTCGGCACTTTCTTTAGTAGGCTTTGAAAGCACTATCCTTATTAAGTTTTCACTTCCGCATTTTTCTATAAGTTCTTTATATGTCATCATCTTCCTAAATAAGCTTTTCACAAAGGCGCTTAGCCAATACGACATCTTCCTTTGTGCATGCTTTGTTTGAATATCTTGCCTTTTCGTATATTATCGCAAAGTTTAGGGCATCTTCTCTTTTTTCTTCTTCATAAAGATAAGAAAAATCTCTGACTGTCAAAGTCTTTAAATCCGCCTTTTCTACTTTGCTCTTTTCTAAAAGCTTTATGTATAGCTTCCTTATTTTTCCTGAATACCCGGTGAGTCTCTCGTGTCTAAAAGTCTTTTTCTTTTCCCTTTTAATAATTTCCCGTTCTTCTTTATAATCCGTTGAAAAGTCCACATATTTTCTTTTATCGATTCCTTTAAATCGCCTTATTATTTCGACTATGAATCTAAACAAAGAAAACAGCACAAATCCCACAAAGAGCGCAAATACAGCATACATGATGACTTGCTCTATGATCAGCGCTATTTTTGAAGGGCCTTTCCCCTCTTCCATTAGCATTAATAGTGGATTTTCCTGTGGCATTTGCTCCGTAACTTCGGTAACCGCTTCTTCCTTGCCACTAAAAAGCATTATAAACCGAATCAGGTAATAAAGTATGTTTCCTATGACTTTTTTAAGAAAATTTTTCGCTGTATTTACAAGGTTTTCATTGATACAAAGTAAAGAAACCACAGCGTACACAGCCATTATTACGCCCACATAAGGAGCTCCCGTTTCTAATATTTTCTTTGTAGGCACATCTTCAACGATTTTCTTATTATAAAAGTCAGATAGCTTAAATCTGTTTAAGTAGTAAATCGGGAAGTAAATAAAAGTAAACTCTACTCCCAGTCTAAAAAGCTCCGGAAGCTTTTCTTTAACTCCAAGATAGTTTAAAAGAAACATCTGAAGCACCAAAAACACCCCCGCTGCAATTGGGCTTATGGGCCTTTCCCCCGG
>JAILCK010000350.1 GCA_024680435.1 Lachnospiraceae bacterium | reverse complement strand
TTCATCATCTTTTAAAATAAGACGAGCCTTAAAAGCAGATTTGTTCTTTGATTTAAAGCCGTCAAGGATTTGAGTCTTACCCGTTTCTATCAATTCCTTTACTTCATCAAAAGAAAGCTTCTTTCCTGCTATTTCACCGATTGAAAAATAACAAGGATTGCTTTCATTGCTTCTGTTTTCACAAGAGTATCCATACCCTGTTTGAATCATTCTTCCTTTGCAAACGGGACACAGTAAACCTTCTGCATATTCTATGGGCACATCTGAAAAATCAAAAGAAACAGAAAGCTTTCCGTTTTCATCTTCTTTTAATTCAAGAGAAGCTTTAAAAGGCTTTTTATTTTTACCGACAAACCCACTTAAAACCTTGGTTTTACGGTTATTAATCAAGTCTTTAAAGTCATCTTCCGATATGTTAACGCCGGCGATTTGGCCAACGCTGAACTGACATTTCTTTTCTTCATCAAAATAATTACTGCAGCCATAGCCAAAGGATGTTGTTGTAAGTTCTCCTCCGCATAAAGGACATTTAAGCCCCAAAGGCTTTCTTGTGGCTATTCCCTTAGACTCTTTTCCCGTAAAGCAATTAATATTATGAGCAATTTGATTTGTAAGATCGAAATTAATCATCTTATCCGTTTCTTTACGGATATAAGCTTCAAGTTTCTGTCTGTATTCAATATCATCAACAGATCCGTTTACGATACCCTCAAGACCCATTTCCCAGTTTGCCGTCATTTCGGGATTCAAAAGTGACGGAACAGACAGTCTCACAACTTCATAAATCATTTCACCTAAATTTTCAGGAGTTATGATTTGCGTTTTGGGATTTTGATTTAAATACTTTATTCTTACAAGTTTATCAAGTATTTCACCTCTTGTTGCACTTGTTCCGATACCGCTTTTCTTTATTGTGGCTCTAAGTTCTTCATCTTCTATTAAGTTTCCGGCATTTTCCATGGCCAAAATAAGAGTACCTGAAGTATACCTTTTTGGAGGCGACGTTTTACCTTCTTTTATATCGAAAGAATTAACCTTAATATCGTCACCTTTCTTTAATTCGGAAGAAAACTTTAAAAAATCTTCCTTAGAACAGGTTTGTTCGATATCCGAATCATCATCTTTGTCTTTTTGCGAAGGAATTCCGGCAATTTCTAAGTAACCCGGTTTAATCAATACCTTGGCAGACGAATAAAACTTTTCGTTGTTAATATCAACAGTAAGCTTAACAGACTTATATTCAGCAGGCGGGTAGAAAATGCTTAAAAATCTCTTTGTGATTAAATCATATACAGCTGTTTGAAGCTCTGACAAAGAAGAAAGCGCCGATGTTTGCCCCGTAGGAATAATTGCGTAGTGATCCGTTACTTTTGAATCATCGGTATACATGCTCTTTTCTATTCCCAAAAACATTCTGTTATCAATTATGTTCTTTGAAAATGCTGAAAACTTTGCATAATTTTGAAGTCCGCGAATATTTTTGCTTATTTCTTTAGCCACGGCTGTCGTTAGAACTCTGGCATCCGTTCTTGGATATGTAGTTAACTTCTTTTCGTATAATTCCTGAATTACATCAAGAGTCTGTGCAGGGCTTATTTTAAATATTTTAGAGCACTCTGCCTGAAGTTCTGCAAGGTTAAAAAGCAAAGGTGCTTTTTTCTTTGTATTGCTTATTTCTACAGAGTCTACAACAGCATTTTTATCTTTTACATAGTCAATCAGTTCATTGGCAGATTCAATTTTCTTAAAGCCATTTTCTTTATACAAAAGAGGCGAATCAAAATACTTTGAGCCTTCAACACTTTTCCATTCACCAAGGAAACCGACCTCACCAAAATTACCGACAACACGATAAAATGGAGTCTCAACAAAATTTCGTATTTCTCTTTCTCTGTTTACAACCATACCAAGAACGCAGGTCATAACTCGGCCTACGGCAATGGCTGTATAAGAAGAAGTGGCAGCTGCATCATTTATCATCTTTCCGTATTTCACAGAAAGAGCCCTGGAGAAATTGATGCCAAGGCTGTAATCTTCTATGGTTCGCATTATTCCCGATTTTCCAAGCCTTGCATAATCTGACATGGGCTTGGCTTCATTGATGCCTCTTTTTATTTCATCATCCGTTTGAGAGTCAATCCAGACACGGAGTTCTTTCATTCCGTCTCTAACGCCACCGTAATTTCGGATATTTTCTTCTATTGTTTGTCCTTCTTTTCCGGAGTCTCCCGCCCAGTAAACGACATCAATGTCATCTCTGTGTAAAAGCCCGGTCACTACGTTATATTGGTCTTTAGAGTTTTCTATTACTCCGTATTTATAAACTTCCGGTAAAAAGGGCAAATCTTCAAGGCGCCAGACCTTATACTTTTCGTCGTATGCTTCAGGGTAGCACATTTCAACCAAATGTCCGTAGCACCACGATATTACATATTCATTATTTTCAATGGAGCCGTTTTTGTTGCCGGATACATTAAGTACTCTTGCAAAATCTCTGGCAACAGAGGGTTTCTCCGTAATAATTAATTTCTTCCCCAAAACAAAATCCTTCCAAACATTAAATATTATCAAGCAAGAAAAGTTTTAGATTTTTTCTTACTTTAGCTTCAAGGGACAATTTTTCATCAAATCTTCCCCCCGCGAAAAGATAAATGTAATCTGCATTAAGCTTAGCTTTATTTGCGCAATACAAAAGCCATTCATAATCTTCGTAAGTAAGCATTGCTTTATCATACACACATATTGCCAATAGATTTTTACCGTTTTCGCCCATTGCGACAATATCGATTGTGCCCTGTTTGCCTACCCATTTTGAAAATCTTTCGCAAACAACAGGAAGCTTTTTCCTTGCATTCGCCTTTTCCATATATTCAAGACAAATTTGCCTATAGTACTTGCCAACATAGCTTTTAAGTGAAGGCAATACGTATAATCTATAGAATTCTTCGGGAGAATTAAACTCCAAAAACGAAGAATACTTAAACAAGAAGCTGTAATAAAAATCCACAAAATTATTGGAAATATTATATATTCCCTTTTGAGCATTATCTCTTCCGTCGGTATCAATGCTGAATACCTTTTCAACAAGCTCAAGTTCCATAAGGTTTTTAATATAAACGCTTATCTTGGCTCTTGAAAAACCTGTTTGTTCATACAAATCATTTAGCTTTAGTTTGCCATCAGAAAGGGATGAAAGAATGGTATTGTATACACCCGTTTCTCTTAATTCATCTTCCACAATAGACTTTGCCACATTATGAAGAGGACCGTTTTTACTAAGAATCTTCTTTGTGATATTTTCTTTAACCGAAGCTTTCTTATCAAACATCTCCCAAAGTCCCGGAACGCCGCCGAGAATTGAATAGCAGATGGCACAATCTTCGTTTGTATACAAAGAAAAATACTCTCTTAAATCATAAAAAGACAACTCTTTGATTTTTAAGAAACCGGATAATTCAAATGCAGCTTCCCCGATTCTTGAAACCAGATTATTTTCAACAAAACCGACAGACGAGGAAGAAAGAATAACAAGGTATTCCTGATTGTTCCAACTTGAATGGATAAAAGAGATTAATTCATCCATAAAAGTGGGACAACTCTTTATAAGATTTTGAAATTCATCAAAAACGATAACCTTCTTTTGAGAATGTTTTTTGGTAGTAGCGGACAATACTTCGGAAAATTCAGGAAATCTAAGGGTTTTAATGCCAAGCTCACCCAAGAAAAGCCCCAGTCTGAATTTTTGTTCACGCTCGGATGCGGGTTCGCATAAATAGTAAAAACCCGGTTTGTCAGCCATAAACTCTTTTAATAAAGATGTTTTTCCTATATATTTTTGTCCGTACAAAACTATAATCTGGCTCTTATCCCTGTTATAATAAGTGCCCAATTGGTTTAATTCATTATTTCTGCCAATTATCATTAATCTAACCTCATTTAACTAGATGATTCTAAGCAAGAGCTCTTCAATACCCTGTTCATCCATGGGTTTACCAAGATAGAAACCTTGTATAAGATCACATGAAATGCTCTTTAAGTATTCAAGCTGTTCTAAGGTTTCTACCCCTTCCGCAACAGTTGAATATCCAAGTTTCTTTGCCATTAAAACTATGGATTCCGTTATAATCTTTGAAGCAGTATCCGAAGAAATACTGTCGATAAAAGATTTATCGATTTTTAAAGTATCAATAGGAAGACCTTTTAAATACGACAAAGATGAAAAGCCTGTTCCGAAATCATCAAGTGACACTTTAATTCCAAAATCCCTTAACTCTTCTATTTTGGAAACAACCACATTAAAATCGTCAATTAAAACAGATTCGGTTATTTCCAGTTCTAATTCTTCCGGATTCATGTTGTACTTATTAATCGCAGATATAATCTTAGGTACAAAATCCTGCCTTGAATATTGTATGGAAGAAATATTGATTGATAAAATCATTGAATAATTAAACTTTTTCTTCCACTCTGTAAATGCTTTTATGCTTGCATCAAGAACAAAATCTCCGATAGGAATAATAGTTCCGTTCTTCTCTGCCAAAGGAATAAATACAGAAGGACTTATAAGGCCGGAATCTTTATCCCTCCATCTTACTAATGCCTCAACTCCCCTAAGTTTTTTTGTGGCACTAAAGTATTGAGGCTGGAAGTTAACAAAAAAGCTTGACATATGAACAGCTTCTTTTAAACGATTTTCAATATCAACCTCTCTTAAAAAGCTGTTTAGAATTGCAGTATCAAAGAACTTAATGTTATCCTTTCCGCTGTTCTTTGCTTTAAGCATTACAATCTCAGCACAATTAATAAGCTCAAGGGCATTTTCAGAACACTCAGGAAATTCAGCAACGCCTACCGACACGCTTATTGACACCTCTGTCATATCTGTCAGACGTATAGGGTTTGCCAAATATTCTTTAACCGTTCTATAGATTGTATCAACACTTCTATGTCCGCAAGGATCATATATTGCAAGGCAAAAGATATCGGAATCAAATCTGGAACCGATAACATTAGCTTCAGTTAAGTCATGAAGAAAAAGGCCGAAATTTTGGATTATTTCATCGCCAACAAGGATGCCTCTACTATCGCTTATGTTGTGAAAATCATCAATATCCATAAGCATGACGCTTACAATGCTGTTGCTCTTTTGCGCTTTATCTATAAACTCTTTTAACTTTGTAATGAAATAATTTCTATTGTAAAGATTTGTAAGGAAATCATAATAAGCCATAAACGAAAGCTCATCCTGGTGAGTCTTTTGCTTTGTGACATCGGAAAATGCAATTATTTTATCAGAAAGATTTCCTGCCTCATCACAATGAACGGACACTTCCACACAAATCCATTTATGTTCGTCTTTTGAACGAAGGTCTAAAGACTGATGCTTTTTACCTTCTTTTTCAATGAAAAGAAGGCGCCTTAACTCGCCCTGAGAATCTTCCGTAAAATAGTCACATACTCTGGGTAAATCAATCGCCTCGTTTAAATTAAAATCGAAGAAGTTCTCCCATTTGCCCAACGTCTCAACAGTATTATTTACAAGATTAATGTAAATAAACGCACGCTGAGACGTATCGCAAATAAGTTTATACATTCTTCCGGTATTCTTTAATTTCTGGTTCATCGCTGTTAACAGATCAACCTGATAACGCATATCCTCCATTTATACCCTCTCTCGTTTCTTCCCCAATTTATTTTGCGGTTATATAACCTTGAGCTTTTAAAAGTTCTGCGCACAACACAGCGCCACCTGCTGCGCCTCTTACGGTATTATGTGATAGACCTACAAACTTATAATCATAAACTGTGTCTTCACGTAATCTTCCGATTGATACTCCCATACCCTTTTCATAATCAACATCAAGCTTAACCTGAGGACGGTTATCCTCTTCAAGATATTGAATGAAATTCGTGGGAGCGCTGGGAAGCTTTAATTCCTGAGGAAGGCTCTTGGCACTTCTTAACTTTTCAATCAACTGTTCTTTGGTAGGTTTCTTTTTAAATTTAACAAATACAGCCGCTGTATGTCCGTTTAATACAGGAACTCTGATACACTGGCTTGTGATAACAAGGCCTTGTTTCTTCTCGATTTCACCGTTTTTAAGAGTGCCCAATACTCTTAAGGGTTCCTGTTCGCTCTTTTCTTCCTCACCACCGATATAAGGTATGATATTTTCAACCATCTCGGGCCAATCCTTAAAGGTCTTGCCTGCGCCTGAAATAGCCTGATATGTGGTTGCTACAACTTCATAAGGTTCAAACTCACTCCAAGCCCAAAGACAAGGTGTATAGCTTTGAATTGAGCAGTTAGGCTTAACCGCAATAAATCCTCGTTTTGTTCCAAGACGTTTCTTCTGTTCTTCAATTATAGCTGTATGCTGATAATTGATTTCGGGAATAACCATAGGAACGTCTTTAGTCCATCTGTGTGCTGAGTTATTTGATACAACGGGAGTCTCGGTCTTTGCATAAGCTTCTTCGATAGCCTTGATTTCATCCTTTGTCATATCAACCGCACTAAAGCAAAAATCAACTTCTTTTGCTACATTTTCAACATCGGTAACATCTTTGACAATAAGTTTTTTTACTCTTTCAGGCATTGGAGTATCCATCTTCCAGCGCCCTTCCACAGCTTCCTCATATGTCTTACCTTTAGATCTGGGGCTTGCGGCAAGTGTGGTAACTTCAAACCAGGGATGATTTTCAAGCAAAGAAATAAATCTTTGACCTACCATACCTGTGGCACCCAAAATGCCGACTTTCAACTTTTCACTCATTTATATGTCCTCCAAATTATTGTTCCAAAATATTATCTTTCCAATCAGTGCTTAAATATTCTTTATAGAAAGAAATAACCTTTTTTATCTCATCGATTCCCGGGGCTCCGATCGTAAGCCTCTTTGAAACGCAAGTTTCCAAAGAAATTTCTTTATATATATCTTCTTCAAATAAATCACTGAATGTTTTTAATTTTTCAAGGGGGCAGCTTAATATATCTGTGCCGTTGTCTATACAATATACAACCAATTCGCCGATTACTTTGTGTGCATCTCTAAAGGGCATACCTTTTTTAACAAGATAGTCTGCGGCATCTGTGGCGTTTGTAAAGCCCATCATTGCACTCTTTGCCATTACTTCTTTATTAAACCTTGTAGTAGAAAGCATTCCCGCAAACAAATCAATACAATTTTTAACAGTATCTATTGCATCAAATGTAAGTTCTTTGTCTTCCTGCATGTCCTTATTATATGCAAGGGGAAGGCCTTTCATGGTTGTAAGAAGAGACATTAAAGCGCCATACACTCTTCCTGTTTTACCTCTTACAAGTTCGGCTATATCGGGATTCTTCTTCTGAGGCATTATGGATGAGCCGGTGGAAAAAGCATCGTCCAAATCGATAAATCCGTATTCGTTTGAATTCCAGATTATAATTTCTTCGCTAAAACGGCTTAAATGCATGGAAATAATACTTAATGAAGCCAAAAATTCTATTAAATAATCTCTGTCAGAAACTGAATCCATGCTGTTTAAAGTAGGACCATAAAATCCCATTAAAGAGGCGGTAAGCTCTCTGTCCAAAGGATAAGTGGTTCCTGCCAATGCGCCAGCTCCCAAAGGACAATAGTTCATTCTGTTAAAGATATCTTTAAGCCTGTCCCTGTCTCTTTTAAACATTTCAAAATAAGCACCGAAATGATGTGCCAAAGTAACGGGCTGAGCTTTTTGAAGATGGGTAAATCCCGGCATATATGTGTCGGTATTTTCGCTCATTATTTGTAAAATGACATCAAGAAGCTTCTTTAACTCTTCATCAATAAAAATAACTTCAAGCCTTGTATAAAGACGCATGTCTAAAGCAACCTGATCGTTTCTGCTTCTTCCCGTATGAAGCTTTTTACCGGTGTCACCGATACGCTTTATTAAGTTAGCTTCCATAAAGCTGTGGATATCTTCATATTCATCGGTAATTAAAAGATTACCGTTTAAAACATCGTTCTTTATAGATATAAGACCGTCAATGATGGCGGTAGATTCTTCCTGCGTTATAATATTGCACCTTGCAAGCATCGCGGCATGAGCCACGCTTCCCTCGCAATCTCTTTCCAATAAGCGTTTGTCAAACCTTATGGATGCGTTAAAATCATATACCTTTTTATCAGTTTCTTTAGTAAATCTTCCACCCCAAAGCTGAGCCATTTTTATCTCCAAATTTTCTTCTAAAGTTAAATCTAATTTTAGCACAGTAAAGCATAACCATCAACCAAAAAAGCATTCAATAATTACTAAAAAAAACCATAAAAAAGAGATTTTTCTCTCTGTAATGACCATATGTCCGCGCACTGCGTACAATTTAACAAGCAATATTCTTTTAAAAACACATGAAAGCTTGATTATTCTTTTTTACGCAAATAAACAAAAAAGCAGCCGATAATCGACTGCTTTTAAGCTCCCGGCCGGATTCGAACCGGCGACCTACGCATTACGAATGCGTTGCTCTACCAGCTGAGCCACGGAAGCCTGCATCTACATGCAACAAGAGTTATTATAAGTTGATAAATCATTTTTGGCAAGGTATTTTTTCGTATACATATGCGCATAAGGGATTTAAGTTTAACGTTATTTCGCTCTTAGATGCATTATTCTTTTTAACTTTGGTTTCTTTGGGCTTTAAAGATAATCTTTCGTTTCCTCCAAACTTTGATAAAGAGGAAGAAAACACCTCTCTATATGCCCCTTCCTTTACTTCTATGCTTTTCTTAAAAGGAGCATCCGAAAAATTAACGACAATAAGAAACTCTTTATCTTTAGCCTTTCTTATAAAAGAAATTATTTCATGACCCGAATCGGCAAAGTCAACCCAATCAAAGGAATCGGAGTTTTCATCGTCAAACCCATTTTCAGTGTAAAATGAATTTAAAAACTTTAGGAAAGAAATAAACTTATCATCTACATCTTTTAAAACAGGCAGGCACTTTCCTCCCGGAAGCAAATAAATAAACGAAAACAGCAATCGAAGGTTGCTTAGCTTATCTTCTTTATTACCCCAAAAGAAAGAAAAGAAACTTTCTTCATCACAACCAAATTGCGAATTTAGCAGAGCAAGGATATGCCTTTCACAATACATTCCAAGGGTTAACTCAAACAATTCATTGTAATGATTTTTTCTTTCGTTTGAATCATAGTGAAAATAGGTAATCACTTCTTTGGTAAAGCCTGTATGAAGTTTAAAATCAAACCCAATTCCAAAATCCGATAAATCTTTTGTAAGGTTGTCTGAAACCAGGGAATCTTTTGCTATCATACAAAGATTGGAATATCTTTTATGCATAATGGAGTTTAAATGTTTTAAAAATTCCACACCGCCAAGATTTTCATTTGTGCCATACATATTGGCCGACCATTCACCGTCATTTCTTTTGTAATCAAGATAAAGTATTCTATCGATTCCACCTATACAAAGGCCGTCAAAGCAAAAACGTCTGACATAATAATCGCAAAGACTCAAAAGATAATTTCTGACATAAAGGTTATCAAAATTAAAGGATAAAAGAGAATCTATTTCCCTATCGTCATATTCATAAATCTTGCTTCCGTCAAACCCTCTTAACCCACAATCATCAGGGACAAAACCGCTTAAATCGATGGTAGTAAATACACTTATGTTTTCTTTATGCAAAGCATCAATAAGGTTTTCAAGGTCATCTTCCTTTATCTTTGAAGATAAGCAAAAAAGCGAAGGCTTTCCATACTTAGTGACAATCTTTTTACAAAAGCTTAAATCATCAAATAAAACTGCATTGGACCCTGATTTTTTAACATAATCAAAAACAAATTTTGAAGCATCAAAATCATCGTCCTTTAAAAAGTCATCAAAGGACAGACTCAAAATACTAAGATTTTTAGGTTGCCTGCTTCTTTTATACTTGGCATTTTCATATTCAAAGTCCAAAGAAACCAAGGAAGCATCATTTTCGCCTTTTTCAATAGCGAAAGCATAAGGATCTCTCTTTAAAAAAGTAAGGCCGTTTCTAAGTTTTATCTCGAATTTGTATAAATGGCCCTGAGGTAGGTTAGGAATAAATAAAGCATATATTCCGCATTCGTTAATTTTACACATGGGATTGACACGTCCGTCCCATGCATTAAAATCGCCCACCACACTTACCCTAACGGCATTTGGAGCATAAACCATAAACTGTGTGCCAAGCACTCCTTTAATTTCCGTAACATGAGCGCCAAAATACCTGTAGGAATCGTAAAGTGTACCTTCTTTAAATCTATCAAGAAGGCTTAGCCAAAACTGAGGAATAATATCATAAACCTCAGGAACTTTTGACACTTCACCATTCTTATCTTCTATTATATATTCATGTTTAAAGGATTTTTTTGAGGGAATAAGGCAAGCAAAGAAACCTTCCTCGTCGACCTTTTCCATATGATATGTCTTGTCATCGGAAAGGTTTAGAACATTGACATATTCGGCATTAGGGAAAAACGCCTGCACCAATTGATTTTGGCCCGCGGTATGCATCCCAAGAATATCTTGGGGAGAGTCACATTCAGAATAGATAATAGATTCAATCTCCGGCCAATTCATGAGTTTATACAGTTTATTGTCCATATTTTCACCCCTTTAATAAAATATAGAACTTATAACAATTTTATCAAAGTTTTATTCCGTAAACAAGAAAATGGTGTTATATTAAATGTAATATTCGGAGGAAAGAAAATGGAAAACAAGTCAAAATATATTTTTGAAAAAGTGAGCGCATATGCCGACAAAGTGTTAGACGGTATCGACCCTCAAAAAGTTCAAATTTCATATCAACTGGAAAAGTTAAAGCCCATCATGGAAGAACTTTCAAAGGAATTAAATGAGACCATTGAAGATATCTTTATTGAGTATATGGATGAAGCATCAAATGCAGGATTGGAAAGCGAAAAGAAATTCCAAAGCACTATGGGTGATATGACAAAGTATGGAGACCCGATGTCATTTGAACAATTCTAAAATAAAAAAGCTGTGGTAAAACCACAGCTTTATTTTTATTTAACCATTCTTACTTTAAATACTCCGTCAATTGCTTCAAGTCTCTTAATCAAATCTTTTGAGGCTCTGTCTTCAATATCAAGCATCGTATAAGCTACTTCTCCTCTTGATTTGTTTGAAAGATTCGAAATATTTATATTATGCTCACCGATTGCGGAAGTAAACTGAGAAATCATATTTGCCACATTCTTATGGAAAATAGCAATACGTCCCACCTGATCGCATATACCCATATCAAGGTTTGGATAGTTAACACTGTTTGAAATATTACCGTTTTCTAAGTAGTTAATCATCTCATTAACTGCCATCTTGGCACAGTTGTCTTCTGATTCTTCTGTTGAAGCACCAAGATGAGGAATTGCAATTACTCCATCCATGCCTGCTGTTTTAGTGTTAGGAAAATCGGTAACGTATTTTCTTACTTTACCTGACTTCAACGCTTCTTCCATAGCATCGTCATCAACAAGCAAGTCTCTTGCAAGATTCAAAATTATAACACCCTTTTTCATCATTGCAATTGTTTCTTTATTGATCATTTTCTTTGTGTTGACATTAGGATCATCGCTTTCAATAAGCGGAACATGAACTGAAATGTAATCACACTTAGAAAAGATTTCTTCTCTTGTCTTAACGTGATGAATGTCTCTTGAAAGATTCCAAGCGGCATCAATTGAAATATAAGGGTCACATCCGTAAACGTCCATTCCCAAATGTCTTGCGGCATTTGCCAAAGGTCCGCCGATTGCGCCAAGGCCGATAATTCCGAGTTTCTTACCCATAAGTTCGGTTCCGGCATATTTGCCTTTACCTTTTTCTACAAGCTTTGAAACATTTTCATCAGTCTTAATCTCTTTTACAAAATCAATGCCTCCGATAACATCTCGGGAAGCAAGAAGCATTGCACAAATTGCAAGTTCTTTTACACCGTTTGCATTGGCTCCGGGAGTGTTAAAAACAACAACACCTTTTTTTGCCAAAGTATCAAGAGGAATATTGTTTACCCCTGCTCCGGCTCTTGCCACACAAAGAAGTTTGTTTGAAAACTCCATATCATGCATTACGGCACTTCTAACAAGAATTCCTTCAGCATCATTTACATCTTCGGTTTTTTCAAAGTTATCGGTGAAATTCTTAAGTCCGACAGATGCTATAGGATTTAAGCAAGCATACTTAAACATCATCCATTCTCCTTTTCATATTTGGTCAAGAAATCAACCAAAGCTTTAACCCCTTCAATAGGCATTGCATTGTAGATAGAAGCTCTTAAACCGCCTACGCTTTTATGACCTTTAAGATTATCAAATCCTGCGGCTTTTGTGGCTGCAACTACAGCTGCATCGCTCTCTGCACTGCTTGTAACAAAAGGTACATTCATTAATGAACGATACTCTTTTTCAACTGTTCCGTTAAACATTTTACTCTTATCAAGAAAATCGTATAAAACAGCTGCTTTTTCTTCGTTGATTTTATTCATGGCTTCAAGGCCGCCCAAACTCTTTAAATACTTAAAGACTTTACCGCAAACGTAAATTGCCCAGCAGTTGGGAGTATTGTACATTGAACCATTTTCTGAATGTGTGTCATATCTAAGATATACGGGAGTGTTCTCGGGTAAATCTGATCTGATTAAATCCTCTCTGATTATTACAATTGAAAGACCTGCGGGGCCTACATTTTTTTGAACACCTGCATAAATCATTCCATAGTCTTTAACATTGCAAGGCTTTGACAAAAACATGGATGACTGGTCTGCCACCAAAATCTTACCCTTTGTATTTGGAAGCTTTTTAAAAGTGGTTCCGTGAATTGTTTCATTTTCGCAAATGTAAACGTAATCTGCATCATCATCAATTGGTAAGTCACTGCAATCGGGAATGTAGCTAAAGTTTTTATCCTGACTTGTAGCAACAATATTTACTTTACCAAACTTCTTTGCTTCGGTTGCTGCCTTTTTAGACCAGGCACCTGTCACAATGTAATCAAATACACCGTTTTTGCAAAGATTCATAGGAATCATCGAAAATTGTAATGTCGCTCCGCCTTGAATGAATAACACCTTATAATTATCGGGAATATTCATTAATTCGCGTAAATCTTTTTCGGCTTCGTCTGCGATTGTCTGAAAGACTTTAGATCGATGAGACATCTCCATTACGCTCATTCCGCTTCCGTTATAATCTAACAACTCTGCCTGAATTTCTTTCAGCACCGGAAGTGGCATCATAGCCGGACCGGCTGAAAAATTAAAGACTCTGGACACTTCTTTCTTCCTCCTAAAACTATTTTTAATATGTATAATAATCCTTCACCGCGTTAAAGTCAAATAGTAAATGAATTTTTATTCAAACAACTATTTGTAAACAAGTACAGGCAAACCTACTTCTACGATATCATACAAAGTTTTAACATCATCAAGTCGCATATTTATGCAGCCCCTTGAGCCGTGAGTTAAGTATCTTTCTCCCCCAAATTCCCTCTGCCAGCTTGCATCGTGAAGGCCAATGGTGGTTGAATAAATTGCTATCCAATATTCAACAAAAGATGCATAATCTTCTCCCCGAAGAACCGTCTTTCTTCTTTTTCTGTTTACGTAGGTAACCATTTCCGGCGTTGCTCTTCCTTGAGAAGGCTTACCTGTTACCACATCACAGGTCATTTTTACTTCACCGTTTTCGATGTAATAAAGAAGCTGCCTTGTTAAATCCACTTCAATCAAAGTGTTACCGATATCGTCAAGGCCCCTTACATAGCCTTCATAAAGGTAGGTCGGCACATGGATTTCTCGTTTTCTATCTTTTATAGCCGACAAAAAATAAGCTTCTTCGGCTTTTTTATCAAGCTTTGTGCCGTAAGTAGACTTATTTATCGTCTTTTCTTCCCCAAGGTGAGTAATGATAACACGGGGCTTTTGATACGTATCGTACATATCGCAAAGCCCGTCGATGTATTCAAGCATCTTGTCTTCATTTAGATAAAAACTGTTATCTTCGTTTCTTTTAAAATCACCTTTATTTTCATCAAAGGTAATAAATTTACTCAGTACAGGTTTATCAACAGGTATTTTTTCATTCCCCATGTCATAAACAAGTCCCAAATCAAAGAACTTTAAAGCATCATCCCAAACCTTTTTGGTTTTAACCATTTCTTTAGACGGTTTTCTTTCTTTAAAAAGAGAATCGTCCAAAACAGCATCAAAACTATTTTGGAAGGAATCTTCAATAGCTTTAATAACATCTTTTTTATTTAGTTCCTCAGTTGTTGCGTCATAAAGATAGAAGCCATCATCAGGTGAATACCTGATTTCAAAAATTTGAGGAACGTCGCTTGAATATTCTTTAACAACATCTAAAGAAGAAACCTCTTTATCAAGCTTTGATTCGCTAAATGTAACCTTAGGCTTTATTGTTAAATCATCCGCGCCAAAAGAAAACAGTTTCTTTATCCACCCGAAACTGTTTTGCTTATGTTTAACCTCCAGTAAAGCCTTTTTGTAATCAACCTTTAAATCAATTGAATTTAGATAAATCTTTTCTTCTTCGTGATAATTTGATGTAACAGTGACATAATCAATGTCAAAGTCCTGTATTAGCTTATCATTTACTTCATCAATGCTCTTTCCCGTACAATAGACTCCGTTTACCCATGTATCATAAGTAAAACCGTCATTGTAGTAAAAAGATACAAAAAAGAAAAACAAGATTGCCAGAGCCAAACAGGTACACAAAAAAACTACGAAAAAATTAATCAGTTTACCCTTCATCTAATTCTCTCTTTTATTTTTTTAAATCGCTTTCATCGAATACATCACTTAAAGGCGAACCTCCGGGTACCATTGGAAATACCTTATCGTCCTCATTTATGACACATTCAATTACATATGGTTTCTTGCTTTCGATTGCCTTCTTTAAAGCAGGCGCAAATTCTTCTTTCTTGGTAACTTTTACAGCTTCACAACCAAGACCTTTGGAAACTGCACAAAAATCCACTTTATCGTTTAAAACGGTTTGTGAATACCTTCCTTCATAGAAAAGTGTCTGCCACTGTCTCACCATTCCAAGAACGTGGTTGTTAATAATTATCTGAATAATCGGAATATCAAATCTTGAAGCCGTAGCAAGCTCGTTCATGTTCATTCTGAAGCAACCGTCACCCGCAATATTTATACAAATCTTATCAGGGTTTGCAACCTTTGCTCCGATACAAGCTCCAAGGCCGTATCCCATAGTGCCAAGACCGCCCGAAGAAAGAAACGTTCTGGGCTTTGTGTAGTGATAATACTGAGAAGCCCAGATTTGATGCTGTCCAACATCAGTTGTTATTATTGCTTTACCCTGTGTAACCTTATCGGTTTCTTCCATAATGAAAGGGCATGTAAGCTTACTCTTATCGTAATTAAGGGGATACTTTTTCTTTAAATCACAAACAAACTTCATCCAGTCGGGATGAGATTGCTTGGGGAGATCTTTCATAACAGCTGTTAAGGCATCCTTTAAGTCTCCTACAATACTTGCTTTTGTTTTAATGTTTTTATCAATCTCAGCAGCATCAATATCAAAATGAATAACCTTAGCCTTAGATGCAAAGGTCTTTACGTTACCCACTACACGGTCTGAAAATCTTGCTCCGAGTGCAATAAGCAAATCACAGTCACTTACACCCAAATTAGAGGCTTTTGTGCCATGCATTCCAATCATTCCCGTATATCTTTCAGAATATGAATCAAAGGCTCCTTTTCCCATCAATGTATCGCAAACGGGAGCATCAATTAAATCTGCAAATTCAGCCACTTCTTTTGTGGCATCACTTGCAATTGCACCACCGCCCACATAAATGAAAGGCTTCTTTGAAGCTTGAATAAGTTTAACAACGCGATTTACATCTTCTTCGTCAAATTTATTCTTTCTTTCTATAGGCTCAGGAGTAACCTTTGTGTACTCGCATTTTGCAGCGGTTACATCCTTTGTGATATCAACAAGAACGGGGCCCGGTCTTCCGCTTTTAGCTATCTTAAATGCTTTTCTTATTGTATTTGCAAGGTCTTTTACGTCTTTAACAATATAACTATGCTTTGTAATTGGCATAACTACACCTGCAATATCAACTTCCTGAAATGTATCCTTTCCAAGCCAAGACAAAACAACGTTTGCTGTAATGGCTACCATTGGAACAGAATCCATATAGGCAGTTGCTATTCCTGTTACAAGGTTTGTGGCGCCGGGGCCTGAAGTTGCCATACAAACACCCACCTTACCCGTTGACCTTGCATAGCCGTCCGCAGCATGAGAAGCGCCCTGCTCATGGCTTGTAAGTATATGCTTAATCTCACTGTGAGAATATAAAGCATCATATACATTTAAAATTGTACCGCCGGGATATCCGAATACGGTATCTACACCCTGCTCTTTTAAACATTCAATTACAATTTCCGCACCTGTAAGTAACATTTCCTATCCTCACTTAGTTTATTTATTGGGAACCTGTAAAATTGCGCCCATTGAAGCATCGGTAACAAGTTCTCTGTATCTTGCAAGATAACCGGAAACCTCTTTTGCTTTCTTGGGAACAAAGTTTTCTTTTCTTTTATTCAAGGTAGCTTCATCTACCAAAAGTTCGATTAAATAATTGTTTATATCAATGTGGATCATATCCCCTTCTTCAACCAAAGAAATAGGTCCGCCCGCATAAGCTTCGGGAGATACATGACCTATAGAAGCGCCTCTTGAAGCACCTGAAAATCTTCCGTCTGTAATTAA